>JBBRGL010000006.1:0-22411 GCA_038240675.1 Peptostreptococcales bacterium | reverse complement strand
ATCATTCGCAATAATGAATATTTGTGATTCTTTCTTCACTTATGCCCCTATGTTAGGGGGCTAAACCATTTTTTTGATAGCCTAACGAAAGATCTAATCCCTTGCTACTGATGAAATGCTGAACAATTGGGCCGTTTCTTTGTCTTGGAGTGTTTATTTAGATTTGCAAATTTTTTTTACAGGAATGCACTTGTAAAAGTCAGGAAGGTTTGTTATGATGTAATTGTAATAGTTACAAAGTTAAAATTATAACAATTAAATCGTTTCATTTTTTTTTCAATTTTATGTTATGAAATGCGTATGTTGGGTATCAGTGTGATGTAAGTGGTTAAGTTCACAATAACAAAAACAACACTAATAAGGAGGAATTCAAATGAAGTATGTATGTGATGCATGTGGTTATATTTACGATCCAGCACTAGGTGATGCAGATGGTGGTATTGCTCCAGGTACAGCGTTTGAGGATATTCCAGAGGATTGGGTTTGCCCACTCTGTGGCGTTGGCAAGGACATGTTCTCCCCGCAGTAGAAATGATTTGGCAAACACACTAAATACTTGGAGGTTTCTATGAAATATGTTTGTATTGCATGTGGTTACGTATATGATCCAGCCGTTGGCGATGCTGATGGTGGCATTGCAGCAGGCACTGAATTTGCAGATATTCCAGAAGATTGGGTATGTCCTACATGCGGCGTAGGCAAAGACATGTTTGAGCCAGCTTAGAGTTCCCAGATATGATGAAGGGTTTCATACGAGAGAGGGGTCACCGCTATGCTGAGTACAATTGAGAATGTTGGTGATTTTCTAAAAGAACATGACATTAAGCCTTCGTTTCAGCGGATAAGGATCTTTGAATATTTGCTGAAACACCGGGTGCATCCGACTGTGGATGAAATTTATCAGAATCTGGTCAGTGAAATCCCAACACTTTCAAAGACGACTGTCTACAATACGCTTAACTTATTTATAGAAAAAAAAATTACGCAATTGATTACCATTGAAGAGAATGAAGCGCGCTTTGACGCACTGACCTCTGTTCATGGACATTTCAAATGTGAAAAGTGCAACAGAGTCTATGACTTTGAAACGGATCTAAGCCAAATTGACACACTGGAAATCAGTAAGTTCCGAGTAGATTCAAAACATATCTACTTTAGAGGTGTCTGCGAAGAATGCCTTAAAAACAACCCTGAGGAGGACCTATGAAAAAATTAGATGTCTTCAAATGCGCAGTTTGTGGCAATGTTGTTGAATTGCTACATGTCGGTGATGGCACTTTGGTGTGCTGTGGACAAGATATGGAACAAATGGTTGAAAAAACAGCTGATCAAACAACAGAGAAGCACGTCCCTATTATAGAAAAAGTTGAAAATGGCTACAAAGTTACAGTCGGCTCAACACTTCACCCTATGACGGATGCGCATTTTATTGAATGGATAGAGCTCACTGCAGATGGCGTTACACACCGCGCATTCCTTGCGCCAAACCAAGAGCCAATCGCTCATTTTATCATTGGTGAAGCAAAGGAAGTATCGGCACGCGAGTACTGCAATGTACACGGACTTTGGGTTTCTTAGGAGGTATCAATGATTACACAAAAATTACAAGATGCGATCAATAAACAAATCAATGCTGAATTGTATTCCGCTTATCTTTACAAATCTATGGAAGCCTACTTTAAGAGTATAGACCTTGATGGCTTCGCCAATTGGATGAACATTCAATTTCAAGAAGAACAAGCGCACGCTTTCGGATTTCTTAACTTCTTAAATGAAAGAGGCGGAAAAATTATCCTCGGTGCCATTGAAGCACCCCGTGTGGACTGGCCGAATGCCATCGCTGTCTTTTCTGAAACTTTAAAGCACGAAGAATATGTGACTTCCCTTATCAACAACTTGATTGCGCTTTCCTACGAAGAGAAGGATTATGCGTCAGCAAATTTCTTCCAGTGGTACATCAAGGAGCAAGTTGAAGAAGAGGCCAATGCGACTAAAATTCTGCATCAACTCCAACTTGTCAACGGTGAAGGTCAGGCCCTTCTCATGCTCGACAGAGAACTTCAAGCCCGCGTTTTTAATCAACCCATCATCGGCTAAACTATTATTTGGAGGGACAGAATGTCTATCAAAGGAACTCAAACAGAACAAAATTTGCTTAAAGCATTTGCTGGCGAATCGCAAGCCAGAAACAGATACACAATGTTCGCAAAACAGGCAACAAAAGAAGCTTTTCACCAGATCTCAACGCTTTTTCTTGAGACAGCTGACAACGAGCGCGTTCATGCAGAGCGTTTCTTTAGCTTCTTAGAAGGCGGCGGCGTTGAAATTACAGCAATGTATCCCGCTGGAAAAGTGGGCACAACCCTTGAGAACTTAAAGGCTTCTGCTGCTGGAGAAAATGAAGAGTATACTGAGCTTTATCCGCATTTTGCAGCTGTGGCTAAAGAAGAAGGCTTTAAAGATGTTGCAGCTGCCTTCCTGATGATTTCAAAAGTAGAAAAAGAGCATGAAAAGCGTTACTTGAAGCTGGCCGACAACATCGAGACAAACCACGTCTTTGAAAAAGAGACCACAGAACACTGGCAGTGTGATAAATGTGGCTATATTCACGAGGGCAACAGCGCTCCTGACAAATGTCCAGCATGTCTGCACGACAAAGCACACTTTGGCTTACAGGCTATTAACTACTAAGAGAAGCGAAACGTCTGGTTACAAGACTTTTGTACATTTTAGGTGTCGTATAGAAATAGAACCCAAAGCTTATTTGCTATGGGTTCTATTTATGATTAGGTAATTTAAGAATAATTCAAAGAAGTGAGGTATATAGATGACATGGTTTATTGAACTGAATCCAGTACTTCAGGCTCTACTGGCCACATTATTCACCTGGTTTGTGACGGCCCTTGGAGCGGCGATGGTGTTCTTCTTTAAAGAGATTAAGCGCAACGTCCTCAACGGCATGCTTGGCTTTGCAGCTGGGGTTATGATAGCCGCTAGCTTTTGGTCCTTATTGGCGCCGGCCATAGAGATGTCGGAGGAAATGGGGGGGATCCCTTGGGTGCCTGCCGCTGTTGGGTTTTTAGGGGGTGGCGCATTCTTATGGCTCGTCGATAAATTACTCCCACATCTCCATATGGGCATGGACACAGAGGATGCTGAAGGTCCCAAAACCAGTTGGCAAAGAAGTGTGTTACTTGTTCTGGCTATTACACTACACAATATTCCAGAGGGATTGGCAGTCGGTGTGGCCTTTGGTGCTGTTGCGGCTGGCATGAGCTCGGCGACCCTTGCAGGTGCTATAGCGCTGGCTATAGGTATAGGGTTACAGAACTTCCCTGAAGGAGCGGCTGTATCAATTCCTCTGAGGAGAGAAGGATTCAGTCGCACTAAAAGCTTTCTCTATGGCCAGGCATCTGGGATAGTGGAGCCAATAGCAGGTGTCATCGGCGCAGCGGCTGTGATTCTCATGCGACCCATGCTGCCTTATGCGCTGTCTTTTGCAGCGGGGGCTATGATTTATGTAGTGGTTGAGGAGTTGATTCCAGAGGCACAACAGGACAAAAATACAGATATTGCAACCATTGGTGCTATGATTGGCTTTACTGTGATGATGGTGCTGGATGTGGCACTGGGATAGAGTGACGTAAGAGGCTGTCAAAGGAAAAGGTCATTGAATAGAATCTTTTGAAAGATAAAAGGTGCAGGATTATAAGATTTTTCGACGAGTTGAATACTCGACCACTTGAGTAAGATTTCCAACATTTGCATAGTGAGTCTGGGGGAGTCGCTAAGATCCGTAAAAAAGCCATCCCTTACAAACTCCTCGAGTGTGTCTTTATTGCATTGAGCGTTTCAAGTTCTTGATTTATGCGATTTGTTTTTTGAAGTAAATCTTCTATTGTGGTGTTTTTCTTATGAAGCTCTCTTTGGGTATTGAGTAAACTATTGTTGATCTCCATAAATTGTTTGTAATTAACAGGATCTAAATACACCTGAGACATTTCAATTCGGAGTGCGCCTATACTTGTGATTTGACATTCAGACATGAAAACCTCCACCTACATATAATACTTCATACTTACCCCATTTTGGAAGAAGAATCACGATTAAATTCTGTTTTTAGCTGTCTATTAGACGCAGAACTTGATATACTAATAGTGGTAAATTCTTTTTAGAGAGGACTTCTAATTTGACAACTAGAGAAACAGAAGACAACAAAATCCATGCCCGGTATGAACGGATTGCACTCGACATCGCTTATTCTATTTACAATAACGAACATGAAGAAGGCTCTTTAATAAAAGGCAGATCTACGCTTGCGGGTAAATACAATGTATCACCTGAAACCATCCGCCGCGGTATGAAACTCCTCGAAGAGATGGATGTGGTGGAAATCCTCGACAAGGTGGGCATACGCATTAAATCTGTCCATAATGCCCTTCGCTTTATTCAGGAGTATCAGTCAAAAAATCAAATCCTCGTTCAAAGAGAAAAAATCACCGAGCTGGTGGAGGAAAGAGAAAAAATCAATCACCAAGTTTTACAAATGGTCGATTCTATCATTGAACAGTCCTTGAGTCTTAGAAATATTGGCATTATTTATCCCCTGGAATATAAATTAACTGCTCAAAGTCCAATTATCGGTAAAAAAATTGGTGAAATACGATTTTGGGATCATACAGGTGCAACAATTATTGGCATCAATCGAGGCGGAAAGCTCTATTTGTCGCCTGGGCCTAACCATACATTTGCTGAAAATGATGTCGTCCTCTACGTTGGCAATATCGTTAAAATTACCGAAAAAGTTGAACGGTTTATCAATAAAGGACTTTAACGACTATTTAATCATACTTTAGTTTATAAGAAAAGACTGTTGCAATAGATTTTGATCTGTTGTGACAGTCTTTTGTATTTCAGAGAGGTTAGGTTCGAAAGGACTTTAATGGGTTATCTCCTTTTTTATCTGTAAAATCATGCCGAGATTAAAAAATAATCAGTTTTTCCATCAGCGCTTGAGCTTGCTATTCACAAGGCATTGAGAAGGGTATTTTAGTTTAGCGCCGCACTTCTAACAACTTAGTTCTAACTACCTAGTTGCCAGAATCAAGTTGTATGTGCTATAATCAAAATACACACAATCTCAACCTATATGAAGGAGGTACACAAATGGCACTTACTCAAGGAATAGTGATAAATCGAAACACACAAAACACAGAGAAATTCAGTATGGATTTACTGACCGTTAATACACTTGATGAAGTCATGCGTTTGCAAGATTTTGTGTACCAAGGTCTTGACAATAAAGAGGTATTGGCTAGAGATACTCAGAACTTTATTGAAAAGAGCCTGTCGGATGGTGGTTTCATTATTGGTGTCTTCAATGATGCACAGCAACTTATTTCTTATCGATTTATTGGTTTGCCCGATGCCGATGACAATATGGGTATAGATCTACGATTGCCAAATGAGCAACTGCACAGAGTGGCGCATTTAGAAACCACCGTTGTACATCCTCATTACAGAGGCAACGGCCTTCAAAGCAAAACCTTGCAAGTTGCATATCCGTTATTGAAGGACGCTCATATTCGGCATTTGATTTGCACTGTTTCTCCTTATAATCTTTTTAGTTTAATGAACATAATGAAAAATGGCCTTAAAATAAAAGTACTGGCCAAAAAATATGGACAGCTGGATGACAACAGTGATGGCCTGTGGCGTTTTATTCTCCACAGAGACTTAGAAGCGACAACGCTTAAATCAATAATCCAAGGCGTAAATGTTAAATTTGATAAATTTGATATTCAAAAGTCACTTTTGGATAAAGGTTTTATCGGTGACGCACTGAGTGTTGATGGCAAAATGTTGAGTTATGTGAAGTAATGGGGCGGATTAAAAGCGTATCCACCCCGCCGAATGTCCCGATGGGACGCCTAATGCTCCTTTGGAGCGCAAAAGATAAAACAGAAAAAGCATTGGGGACCGTTCCCAATGCTTTTTTTATGCAGTATGAATATTCGAGAAACTTACTTTTGACACCCTAATCAAAAATTATTTGTTTCTTTGCTTTGCCAAGGGAACGACACAAGTGCCTATGGCTCTGGTGCAGATGATGGGCTCTGGGAGGACGTCGCAAGCGGATTCGCTCAGGTCTGGTCTTGGGGCGATGACTTTACGGGCTTCGAAGGTCATTTTGCGGGAAGAGTTGCCTACTTTTGTAATGGTGCCAACAGCTTCGATATAATCGCCAGCGTAGACAGGTGCGAGGAACTGGATTTCTTCATAGGCTACGAAAAGCCCTTCATCGCCGTCCATGCGAATGAGAAGCTCCGTGGCGACGTCTCCGAAGAGTTGAAGCATCTTTGCGCCGTCGACTAAGTTGCCGCCGTAGTGTGCGTCGTGTGAGCCCATGCGGAGTCGGATCATTGATTCCATGGCGTTGTCCTTTCTGTACAGCCAACGCTGTACGCTGAATTTATTTGCGAGGAGCGAGAACAGTTGCTGTGCCATCAACGACAAGGGTGCCGTCGCTTTTGATGCACTGAGTCTTAATGGTGATACGTTTTTTCTCAGGGTCCATGGCAATGACTTCGCCTATAGCCTTGACGGTATCGCCGATCATGACAGGGGCCGTGAATTTCAGTTCCTGCCCGAGGTAGATTGTGCCAGGACCGGGGAGGTACATGCCGAGGACTGTTGAAATGAGGCTTGAGACAAGCATGCCGTGAGCGATGCGCCCGCCGAAGCGAGACTCCTCCGCGACGACTTTGTTGATGTGCATAGGATTCAGGTCCCCAGTGATGCCTGCAAAAAGGTAGACGTCACTTTCTGAAAGTGTTTTTTCGAAGGAAGCGGTATCGCCAATTTTGATTTCGTCAAATGTTTTGCCGTTCATAGAATCTCCTTTATATATGGATTTATGATTAGAGTGTCAAAAGTAAGTTTCTCGATTATTCATACTGTATATAGTTTCAGTTGAACATTCCGGAACTATATGCAGTATGAATAAGATCAACTACGGACTTTTGACACCCTAATCATTTATGATTCTATTATATCGTATATCCAAAAGGAATCGAAGCCTATTCTTATGCGCATGGCGCAATCTGAAAGATCAGCAATAAATCCCTATTGTAGTGCAATCAGCACCACACATTAAATGCAACGCTCAAATCATGCGCATAAAGTGACCGGAACGGGTTTCGACCCCAAAACGATCACATGCATACTACCGTCCCACTACTGCCCCACGCGAAGCGCCGAACAACCCTTTTGATTCACTGTGCTATTCTAAAGATGCAGTGTTTCAGGATGCTTTCGAATACACATCAAAGCCTATTCTTCTGCACGCATGGCGCGAATTTCGTCGACGAGGGCAGCGATGACTTTGTGAACATCGCCAACGATGCCGAGGTCTGCTACATCAAAGATGGGTGCATCGGGATTCTTGTTGATGGCGATGATGACTTCTGATTCTTCCATGCCAGCGACGTGTTGAATGGCGCCGGAGATGCCGCAGGCGAAATACAGATTCGGTCTGACGGTCTTGCCTGTTTGGCCTACTTGGCGGTCTTTGTCAAGCCATCCGAGATCGATGACGGCTCTTGAACCCGACACTTCACCTTTTAGTTCTGCCGCTAAAGCGTACAAACTCTCTATACCTTCTTTGGATCCGACGCCTCTGCCAGCAGAGACCAAAGTGACGGATTCCTCGATATTGATGCGCTTCTTGGTTTCTTTCACTGCTTCAAGGATGACCACATTCATATCCGCTGTGCTTAAATTTGCATCCATATGCTCGATGATGCCTGTAAGGGTCTCGTTCCTGTGGGGTTTTTTCATAACGCCTGGGCGCACTGTGGACATTTGGGGTCTGTAATCAGGACAGATAATAGTCGCCATAATATTGCCGCCAAAAGCGGGGCGTGTCATGAGGAGATCCTGTGACCCTTCATCGATATCAAGGCTTGTGCAATCGGCTGTGAGGCCTGTGTGTATACGTGCTGAAACCCTTGGTGCCAAATCTCTGCCGAGGGCAGTAGCGCCTACAAGGACGATGTCAGGGTTTTTAGCTTTTATGACGTGCACCAAAGCTTTTGTGTAAGGCTCAGTCATGTAATGTGTCAGTGTAGGGTGATCCACTACATACACTTCCTCTGCACCGTGCCAGATGAGGTCTTGTGCCAAATGAGAAATGTTGTCGCCGATAATGACGCAACTGAGTTTTTCGCCAAGCTTGTCAGCCAGTTCTTTGCCTTTGCCGAGGAGTTCCATAGATACCTTTTGAATGTCGCCGGTGCGCTGTTCAATGTAGACGAGGACACCTTTATATTGTTCATGTTTCATGTTGAGCATCCTCCTATGAGATAATAAACTTTTCTTTGAGTTTTTCCAAGATTACACTTGCACACTCTTTTGCATCGCCAGTAAAGACTTTGCCAGCTGATTTCGCCCCTTTGGTAAAGGATTTTTTGACCTTGGTTGGTGAACCGTTGAGACCGAGGTTGGCTGGATCCACGACGATGTTGCTGAGGTTCCAAATTTCGACTTCGCTGACACGGAAAGCTTCATAGATGCCTTGAACTTTCATGTAGCGCGGTGGATTGAGCTCCTTGAGGGCAGTGATGAGGCAAGGAAATTTTGATTGGATCATGTGGTAGCCGTCTTCAAACGATCGCTTCACAATGATGCTGTCCCCTGCGGGTTTCAATTCTTCAACGTATGCGATTGAAGGGATTTGAAGATGCTCTGCAACCTGAGGTCCTACTTGTGCCGTGTCGCCGTCGATGGCTTGGCGGCCAGCGATGATCAGGTCGTAATCCAGGTTTTTGATAGCGCCTGCAAGGGCTGATGATGTAGCCCAAGTGTCCGCGCCAGCAAAGGCTCTATCTGTAAGAAGAATTGCTCTGTCTGCACCCATGGCGAGGGCTTCTCTGAGGGCTAAATCCGCCTGAGGAGGCCCCATAGTGATGACTGTAACGTGAGCGCCGTCTGAGTCTTTAAGTCTAAGAGCGGCTTCTAAACCACTTTTATCATCTGGGTTGATGATGCTTGGAACGCCATCGCGAATCAAAGTGCCTGTTTTAGGGTCTAGTTTTACCTCAGTGGTGTCTGGAACTTGTTTGATCAGTACGATAATTTTCATATGAACTAGCCTCCTATTTCAAGCAGGCAGCAGAGATGACCATGCGCTGGACCTCTGACGTGCCTTCGTATATTTCTGTGATTTTAGCGTCGCGCATCATACGCTCAACAGCGTATTCTCTTGTGTAGCCATAGCCACCGTGAAGCTGAACCGCTTTTGTAGTGACTTCCATGGCAGTTTCAGAGGCAAATAATTTAGCCATAGCCGCTTCTTTTGCGTATGGAAGGCCTTGATCTTTACACCACGCTGCGCGGTAAACGAGAAGGCGCGCACAGTCGATTTTTGTGGCCATGTCAGCGATCTGGAACTGTGTATTTTGGAAATGTGAAATAGGGCGGTTGAACTGTTTGCGCTCTTTTGTATAGGTGATAGTCGCTTCAAGGGCGCCTTGGGCGATGCCGAGTGCCTGAGCAGCGATGCCAATACGTCCGCCGTCGAGGGTTTTCATGGCAATTTTAAAGCCATGGCCTTCTTTCGCCAGCAAGTTTTCTTTAGGGATGCGGACATTTTCAAAGATGAGTTCACATGTGGCCGAACCTCTGATGCCTAATTTTTTCTCTTTTGGTCCGAAACTAAAACCAGGTGTTCCTTTTTCGACGATAAAGGCTGAAATGCCTTTTGTACCCTGGCTTTTGTCAGTCATGGCCATAACGATATACGTATCCGCGTAGATTCCATTAGTGATGAAGATCTTTGAGCCGTTAATCACGTACTCATCGCCATCAAGGACAGCGGTTGTTTGTTGTGAACCTGCATCTGTGCCTGCATTGGCTTCGGTCAAGCCAAAGGCACCGAGGTGTTTTCCGCTGGCGAGTGGCACTAAATACTTTTGCTTTTGGGCTTCTGATCCAAATTCTGCGATAGGGCTTGCGCCTAATGAAACGTGTGCGGAAAGAATAACACCTGTTGTGCCGCAAACTCTTGATAATTCTTCTACTGCCATTGCATATCCTAAGTTATCGCCACCGGCGCCGCCGTATGCTTTTGAAAAAGGTATGCCCATGAAGCCGATTTCAACCATTTTAGCGACAGTCTCTTCTGGGAAGCGCTCTTCTTCATCAATTTCTTTTGCAAGTGGCTTTACTTCGTGTTCTGCGAATTGTCTGTACATTTCGCGGAGCATTTGATGTTCTTTTGATAATCCGAACTCCATAGGGTCCTCCTGAATGTTATATATTTAACAAATATCTATAGTTGCAATTACCGTGCCAATAGGGATGAATGTCAGTATACTTTTTTCAAATCACCAGAAAGATTTGATATTCTAGGTGAAAATGATACAATTGGCATATGCATTGCTTATACATTAAAGAAGCAAAATAAATCGGCCTAGAGCCGCTATGGAGGCAAGAGATGCGATTAAATGGGAAAACGGTCATGATTACAGGCGCAAGCCGCGGTATAGGTAAAACAGCAGCCCTTATGATGGCTGCACAGGGTGCTGAAATGGTGCTTTGCGACGTAAGCGCAGAGATTTCTGGGGTTGAAAATGAAATCAAAGCCCTCGGCGGCAAAGCGATTTCGGTAATCTGCAATGTAACAGACCGCACATCTGTTCAAAACGCTGTAGATGCAGCAGTATCAGTCTACGGCAAAATCGATGTCCTGGTGAATAATGCCGGTGTGACAGGTGATGCACAGCTGCTTAAAATGACGGAAGAACAGTGGGACAAAGTTATCGATGTGAATTTAAAGGGTACTTTCAATATGGGTCAAGCTGTTGCGAAAGTTATGTCTGCAGCGGGAAGTGGTTCAATCATCAATACAGCTTCGGTAGTGGGTCTCTACGGCAACTTTGGACAGAGTAACTACGCGGCGACTAAGTGGGGTGTCATTGGCCTTACAAAGACGTGGTGCAAGGAGCTTGGACGTTTTAATGTCCGGGTCAATGCAGTGGCACCTGGGTTTATTATGACGGAAATGACGGGCTCAATGCCCGAAAAAGTCCTCGATATGATGAAGGAAAAAAGTCCTCTTAAACGTCTTGGAACACCTGAAGATGTTGCCAATGCCTATATTTTCTTGGCATCGGATGAAGCGGTCTTTATGAGTGGCAGTGTCCTCAGTGTAGACGGCGGCGTTGTACTTTAACCAATCAAAGTGTACAATCCACGTGATGTGTATTCGAAAATGTTCTGAAATACAGCGTCTTCTGTATAGCATAGTGAATCAAACGGGTTGTTCAGCGCTTTGCGTGGGACGGTAGTGGAACGATAGTATGCGTGTGATTGTTTTGGGGTCGAGACCAGTTCCAGTCACTTTATTCGAATGATTTGAGTACTCTATTTAATTGTATGAGGCTGGTTGATCACAACTTTAACCAATCAAAGTGTACAATCCATTGACAACTCAGTGCAACGTGTGTCTATAATATAGACACACGTTATTTTTTAAGGAGGCGCTTATGTCGGAATCACCTACAACTTTAATGAGCGCACTGGATGGTTTGCACGAAGGAATTATCCTTTTGGATGAGCAGTTGTATGTCAAACAAATCAATAAACGGGCTTTGGATCTTTTGGAGGCTTCAGAAAGTGCGATCAAAAAAAAGCCTCTTCCCTTGTTTTACAAGGAGTTTGCCCAATGTGGTACCTGCCTTGAAAAAAATGAATCCATAAAGGATTATCGATTTCATTTTGGGGCACAGGAGCTTATTGCTCAATTTGAACCCCTATTTCCAAAAAATAAAGAAAACAGCATTGTGATTCTATTGAATGACCTTAAAACCCATCAAACATTGAAGGCCAAGACCTTTGATGATACGTTCTACTATGATGTCCTGGATGTGATCATGAATACCACAGATGAATGGATTGTCATTGTGGATCAAAACGGAATTGTCACCACCATGAGCAGATCCTACAAAGCTTTTCTCCAAACGCCAAACCCTGAGGGCAAGCATGTCTCGGAGGTCATTGAAAATACACGAATGCATTATGTCATCGAGTCCGGCATCCCTGAAACGGGAGAGGTGCAGATTATAAGAGGCAACAAAATGATCGCCAGCCGTATGCCGATACTGCAAAACGGCAAGGTTGTGGGAGCAGTTGGCAAGGCTATCTTCAAGGATATAGATGATTTTTATACCCTTTTTAATAAAATTACGAAACTTCAGAAGACGGCGGGATTCTTTACAGAGGATATTTTGGCCGGAACAGGCGCTCGGTATAGTTTTTTGGACATAGGTGGAAATAGTCCCCAAACACACTACGCGATCGATTTGGCGAAAAAAGCGTCAAAGACGGATTCGAATGTTTTAATTGTTGGAGCAAGTGGGACAGGCAAAGAACTTTTTGCCCATGCCATACATCAGGCTAGTGCCAGAAAAGCTGGCCCGTTTGTCCTGATCAACTGTGCAGCAATACCTTCTGAGCTTCTTGAATCCGAGCTTTTTGGCTATGAGCATGGCGCTTTTACTGGGGCTAAACGCCAAGGGCGAAAAGGGAAGTTTGAAATGGCCCAAAAGGGGACTATATTCCTCGATGAAATAGGCGATATGCCAATGGAGATGCAGGCAAAGCTCCTGAGAGTAATCCAGTCAAAGGTCGTAGACAGAGTTGGAGGCGATGAGCCTATCCCCATAGATGTCCGCGTCATAGCTGCCACCAACAGAAACCTTGAAGACTTGGTGGAAAAAGAACAGTTTCGAACGGACCTATACTACCGCCTTAATGTCATGCGGATTAATTTAGTGCCTCTCGTTGAACGCAAAGAAGAAATACCAGAAATCGCCACAGAGATTTTGAGGAAGCTGACGAATCAAATGGGACTCATTGTCCATGGATTTACAACGGATGCCCTTGAGGCTATCTGTGATTATCACTGGCCGGGCAACATCAGGGAGCTTGAAAACGTCCTTGAACGGGCGCTGAATTTGCTGGATGACGATCTTTATATCAAAGAAAGTTTATTGCCTGATGGGTTGAGGCGAAGCAAAACGGCGCCTCTAGGGATTGAAAAACATGAAACCCTCCTTCAACTCAGGACGGAGAGTATGGAACGCACACTGATTCTCAAGGTCTTGAAGGAGACTCTCGGCAATAAAAAAAGAGCCGCGGAAATCCTGGGCATCAGTCGCGCAGGGCTGTATAAAAAATTGAACCATTACGGGCTCAATAGCGGAGAATGGTGAAAAGAATTTAAAACTTGCATTGTACTTGTAAGCGGGGTTTTACTCTGCTATTGTGAGGATGTGGGTGTTTAAAATATAAGAATATAGAGGGGGTAAACATGGTTAATCAACAGAGAATGCTTGCAGAGTTTTTGGAAATGATTCAGATTGACAGCGAGACAAAAAATGAAGGCCCTTTTGCACAACATTTAATCGATAAACTGATGAAGATGGGCTTTGAGATTTTGAGAGATACGGCATCTAAAGACTTCCCTTCTAATACAGATAACGTCATTGCCAAGAAAAATGGTGGGAAGGCATCAGCGCCTATGTTGTTGTCGGCCCATTTAGATACTGTCAGCCCAGGCAAAGGGATCAAACCTGTTGTCGGTGAAGTGTATATCACCAGTGATGGGACCACCATTCTTGGTGGTGATGACAAAGCCGGCATTGCGGCAATTCTTGAAGGCATTCGCATTCTTGATGAAAACCATATTCCCTATCCACCGGTGGAACTTGTATTCACTATTGCGGAAGAGGGTGGACTCAATGGTTCGCGCTATTTAGACTATAGTTTGATTGCATCAAAACGGGGTCTTGTTCTTGACAGCGGTGGAAAACCTGGCGAAATTATCATTCAAGGTCCAGCTCAAGATAGAATCAATGTCACTATTAAAGGCAAGCCGTCACATGCTGGCGTCTGTCCAGAGGATGGCATCAGTGCTATTCAAGTCGCCGCTGAAGCCATCAATCAGATGAGCCTACTGCGCATAGACAGTGAAACCACTGCCAATATTGGCATGATCCACGGCGGCATCGCCACCAACATCGTCTGTCCAGATGTGACCATTAATGCTGAGGCGCGAAGTCTTGATAATGCGAAGTTAGACATTCAAACCGCCCATATGAAAGGTTGTTTTGAAGCAGCTGCGGCAAAATTCGGCGCTCAAGTCGAAGTGACTATTGATAGGCCTTATGTAGCGTTTAATGTGGCTGAAGATCACGCGTTAGTGCTTTTGGCTAAAGAGGCTTGTGAAGCGCTTGGGTTTAAAGCGTATACCACCAAAACAGGCGGTGGCAGCGATACCAACAATTACAATGAAAACGGCTTAGATGCCATCAATTTAGGCGTAGGCATGGAAAAAGCACACACATTAGAAGAGCGGATCGCTCTTATAGACTTATACAATTCAGCCTTGATGGTAGCGGAGATTTTAAAGCGCGCATAAAGAGTTAGGGTGTCAAAAGCCTTTAGTTGATTATATTCATGCCGCATATGGTTCAACTGGCACTCTATGTGGGATGAATATTTGAGAAACTTACTTTTGACACTCTATCGTAAACGTTTGGGAGGAGACCCTATGTACAAGAGACAGGTTGCACTTGAACTGCTTTCAAAGCATCTGAAAACAAGGTCCATGTTGAAGCATTCATTTTCGGTGGAAGGCGCTATGATTGGCTATGCCAAACACTTTGGAGAGGATGTAGAAAAATGGGGGACCTGTGGTCTTTTGCATGATATTGATTTTGAGGAATATCCAGAAACACATCCGAGAAAAGGCGCTGAGCTACTGACGTCTCTTGGGTATGCACCTGATTTTGTGGAGGCGATTCTGGGTCACAGCGATGAAACAGGCGTACCAAGGCAGAGCAAACTCGCAAAAGTCCTTTATGCAGTGGACGAATTGTCCGGGTTTATTATTGCAGCGGCTCTCGTTCGGCCAACGCGGTTTGATGGCCTTGAAGCAAGTTCCATCAAAAAGAAGATGAAGGACAAAGCGTTTGCCAAAGCGGTGAATCGCGAGCATTTAAAAGCCGGCGCTGAGGATTTGGGTATGGATTTTACAGACCATGTCACTTTGGTGATTCAGGCTTTGCAAGAAAAAGAACGTGTGCTTAATGCAGAAGGAAACAGTCTGCTTGAATAAAATATAGTCAGACAATTTGAAAGGAGCGTGTGAGTTGAAAAAACAGATTCAAACACCATTATTTGATGCCTTAAAGGCCTATCACAAAAGGAATGTCATCCCTTTTGACGTACCAGGACACAAACACGGCAACGGGTTAAAGGAATTTAAAGCCTATTTTGGTGATGCCATGATGGAGCTGGATGTGAATTCTATGCCTTGTCTCGACAGTCTCTGCAATCCCATTGGCGTCATCCGGCAAGCAGAAGATTTAGCAGCTGAAGCTTACGGCGCTGACAGCGCTTTTTTCCTTGTAAACGGAACATCAGCAGGCGTTCAAGCCATGATTCTGAGCGTTTGTAAACCTGGAGACAAGATTATTTTGCCACGGAATTGTCATAAGTCCGCCACGTCAGCTTTGATTTTAAGCGGTGCAGTGCCCGTGTATGTCCAGCCTCATATCCATGAAGGACTTGGCATCGCAATGGGCGTAACAACACATGATATTGAACGCGCCATCATCGACAATCCAGATGCTAAGGCTGTTTTTATCATCAATCCAACCTACTACGGCGCAGTTTCAGATCTTAAAGAGATTATTCGGATTGCCCATCAATATAACATGCTCGTATTGGCCGACGAAGCTCACGGAGCGCACTTTGCCTTCAATGACGCAATGCCATGGTCCGCTATAAAATTAGGCGCAGATATGTCGGCTGTAAGCCTGCATAAAACAGGAGGCTCATTGACACAAAGCTCTGTTTTACTTCTCAATGAGGAGCGCGTCTCTTACAGTGTAGTCAAAACAGCAATTAACTTGAACCAAACAACTTCTGCTTCGTATCTTTTAATGAGCAGTCTGGACGTAGCAAGAAAACAGTTGGTTCTCGATGGAGACACTATGCTTGATGTGGTGTTGGCCATTACAAAACATGGACGTGACCGTATCAATGGGATTCCAGGACTCTATGCATTTGGAGAAGAGCTTATTGGCACGCCGGGTGTGTTTGATTTTGACATTACGAAACTGGGCATCAATTTTAGAAAAGTGGGGCTCACTGGTTTTGAAGTCTATGATCTTCTCCACGAAAAATATAATATTCAAGTTGAACTCAGCGATATGTACAATATACTCGCAATTGTCAGCCTTGGAGACACCATTGAATCCGTCGATATCCTCTGTGATGCGCTAGCAGATATCGTCGCCAAATACGGAAAGAAAAAGCCTCTTGATCTGGTGACGTCCATTCTCGTCAATCCAAAAGTCATTATTTCGCCCCGTGAGGCTTATTATGCCCACAAAGTGACTGTAGCTTTAGAGGATTCCGTCGGTGAAATCAGCGGGGAATCCATTATGACCTACCCACCAGGCATTCCTCTTGTCACACCAGGAGAGCGGATCAGCAAAGAACTTGTCGCCTATATTCAGTGGCTCAAGACAGAAAAATGTCAACTTCAAGGACCTCAAGATCCTTTCGCCGACATGATCAACGTGTTGGGTTAGCAAAGTCTAGTATTTAGAACCATTATTTTGTGGAGGTGTAAGCATGTCGTGTAACTGTAATCATGAACGAACTGAGGCGCGTGAAGCTGTGAATCTCAGCGAAATAGACCCAATTATCGAGAAGTATGGCAAAGTGAAGGGCAGTGTTATCACCATTTTGCAAGGGGTTCAAGAAACCTACGGATTTTTGCCGCTTGAGTCCTTGCCGTACATCGCCGAAAAAACGGGGATGAAAGAAGCGAAACTCTATGGTGTGGCCACATTCTATACGCAGTTTAGAATGAAGCCCTCTGGCAAGCATCTTATTTCCCTCTGTCAAGGAACGGCTTGTCACGTCAATGGCTCAGCGGCTATTGAAAAAGCCATTATTCAGGAACTGGGAATCAAAGAGGGCGAAACGACGCCTGATGGACTATTTACCCTATCCAATGTGGCCTGTCTCGGATGCTGTAGCTTAGCGCCTGTCATGTTGATCAGCGGTGAGACCTATGCCAAATTGACGCCTGAAAAAACTATTGCCGTGCTTAATCAGCTGAGAGCTGATGCACAAAATGAAGCGGAGGACAATTAGATGAAAGTGCTTATTGGTGCTGGAAGCTGTGGTTTTGCCGCAGGTGCCCACAAACTCATGGATGAACTTGAAGGGATCAAGGACATTGCATTCGAATATGAAATCACAGGGTGTATAGGGATGTGCTACCTTGAACCCATTATGGAGATTCATGATCAAGGCGAAATTTTTCGCTTTGTAAAAGTGACGCCTGAGGAAGTGCGCCCACTTTTGGAAAACTATAAGTCTAATCAAAAAAATAAAATCAACGCAGAAGATTCAAACGCACTTGAAAAACAACCGAGGATTGTCCTCAAGAATTGCGGTGTCATCAATCCAGAAAATATTCAAGATTATTTAGACATCGGTGGCTATGAAGCCATAAAAAAATGCTACCAAATGGGTGTTGACAATGGTCAGGACGCCATTATTGCCGAAATTAAAAAATCGGGATTAAGAGGTCGAGGCGGCGCTGGTTTTCCGACATGGTTTAAGTGGGACGCCGCTAAAAAATCACCTGGCCCCAAAAAATACGTGGTTTGTAATGCAGATGAGGGAGATCCAGGTGCCTTTATGGACCGTTCTGTTCTCGAAGGGGATCCTCATACACTGATTGAAGGCATGATGATTTGTGGTTATGCCATCGGTTCAGATGAGGGGATTGTCTATGTGCGTGCAGAATATCCACTGGCCATTATACGGTTAGAAAAAGCCATTCGAGACGCGCGTGCAAAAGGTTTCCTCGGTGAAAATATCTTCGGCATTCCCGGCAGAAACTTTGATCTTCGTATCAAAGCGGGCGCTGGTGCTTTTGTTTGCGGTGAAGAGACAGCCCTTATTGCCTCTTTAGAGGGGGAACGCGGCATGCCGAGACTCAAACCCCCTTTCCCGGCTCAAAAGGGATATTGGCAACTGCCAACAAATATCAACAACGTGGAAACTTTTGCCAACGTTCCGTGGATTATTCAAAACGGCGGCGAGGCATTTGCAAAGTTTGGATGTGACACCAGCAAAGGCACCAAGGTTTTTGCCTTAACGGGCAAAGTCAAAAAAGGCGGTCTTGTTGAAGTGCCCATGGGGATTTCTTTGAGAGAGGTTATTTTTGGCATAGGTGGCGGCATAGTCGGTGACAGACCTTTTAAAGCGGTACAACTCGGTGGTCCATCAGGGGGCTGTATTCCAGAACATCTCCTTGACACGCCTGTTGACTACGAATCCATCACTAAGACAGGGGCCATCGTCGGTTCTGGTGGTATGGTCGTTATGGATGACACAACTTGTATGGTGGATATGGCGCGGTTCTTTTTGGATTTCACCTGTAAAGAGTCTTGTGGCAAATGTACGTATTGCCGCCTGGGCACAAAGAGAATGCTAGAAATCCTTGAACGCATTACGGCTGGAGAAGGCCGCGATGGCGATATTGAACTTCTAGAAGAGCTCAGCTATAAAATCAAAGATGGCTCTCTCTGTGGACTTGGACAAACAGCTCCAAACCCGGTTTTGACAACAATCAAGTACTTTAGAAATGAATATGAAGACCATATTTACCATAAGAAATGCACTGCAAAACAGTGTACGCCACTCCTACGCTATGAAATTGACCCTGTGAAGTGTGTCGGCTGTACGGTTTGTGCAAGAGTTTGCCCAGTTTCTTGTATTGCAGGAGAAGTCAAAAAACTTCATGTCATCGATCAAGAAGCGTGTATCAAGTGTGGACAGTGCTTTAAAAAGTGCAAATTCGACGCCATCAGCGTCAACTAACTGCGAAAGGAATATGAAAAATGCCTCAAATCAGAGTCAATATAGATGGGCGTGAGCTTCGTACCTACCGCGGCCATACCATCCTAGAAGTTGCAGTGCAGAACGGAATCGAAATTCCAACCCTCTGTCATGATGAAAAGATTGAGAATTATGGATCATGCGGTATATGTGTCGTCGAAGTTGAAGGCAATCCGCGTATGGTGCGCTCTTGTTCGACAGAGATTGCCGATGGCATGGTCATTCGCACCATGTCCGACCGCATTAAAGAAAGCCGCAAAACGACCCTTGAGTTATTGCTTTCAGACCACACAGGGGATTGTAAAGCGCCTTGTACACACGGCTGTCCAGGCCATGTAGATGTTCAGGGATACGTGGGTCTTATTGCAAACAAGCAGTATTCTGAAGCTTTAAAACTCATCAAAAAAGAATTGCCGCTTCCTGCAAGTGTGGGGAGAGTGTGTCCGCATCCTTGTCAGACTGCTTGTCGACGTGGCCTTGTAGAAGAATCCATCAATATCGCTTGGCTCAAGCGCTTTGTGGCGGATTTGGATTTGGCCAGCGGTAACCCTTACCAACCGCCTATGAAAGCGGAAACAGGCAAACACGTGGCTATTATCGGCGGTGGACCGAGCGGACTTTCTGCAGCGTATTATTTGAGAACGCAGGGACATGCAGTCACTATTTTTGAAGCGATGCCAGAGTTTGGAGGCATGCTTAAATACGGCATTCCCCTATACCGACTCCCAAAGGACGTCCTACTTTCGGAAGTAGATGTCATCAGGAATATGGGCGTGACTTTTAGACCCAATATTCGCATTGGTCAAGATTTGACGCTGCAGCACTTGAGAGAGACACATGATGCTGTTTATGTAGGTATAGGCGCTTGGAACAGCACGAAGCTCGGCTGTGTGGGCCAAGAATTAGACGGTGTCATTGGAGGCATCGAGTTTTTGACCAAGTTTGCCGTCAATGAACCTATTAAGACAGGCGATACCATCGTTGTCGTCGGTGGCGGGAATACGGCCATGGATGCGGCACGTACTGCTGTGCGGTTAGGGGCTAAAAAAGTGTATGTCGTTTACCGCCGGACAAAAGAAGATATGCCTGCTGTGGATGTTGAAATTGAAGAAGCAGAAGAAGAAGGCGTTGTGTTCAAATTCCTTCAAAATCCCATCGAAATTATCGGTGATGAAAATGGCCATGTGAAGCAGGTTCGCTTGCAGAAAATGCAAGTCACTGGTGGTGGCGCTGATGGTCGAAAGTCAGTTGTCCCCGTTGAAGGTCAAGACGAAATCATCGATATAGATTCTATCATCATGGCTGTTGGACAGCGCCTCAAAGGCGAAGGATTTGAAGAGCTTGCCCTCAACAAATCGGGCAATATCATCCGCGATACTGAAACATTCCTGACGAATTTGCCCGGTGTGTTTGCAGGTGGCGATGCGGCCAATAAAGGTGCAACGATTGCCATTGAAGCCATTGCAGACGGCAAATACGCAGCCCGAGTCATCAGCACTTTCTTAAACGGCGAAATGGTGCCCTTCAAGGAACTTTATTACGTGAAGCGTGAAGATATCACAGAAGACAGCTTCCCTGATGTAGTGCGTGAAAAAAGAGCCTATATGGCACACGAAAAACCTGAACTTAGAAAGACCAACTTCGAAGAAGTGGTCAAGGGCTTTATAGAAAAAGATGCAAACTGTGAAGCAGACCGCTGTCTCGAATGTGGCTGTCAAGATTACTTCGAATGTGGTTTAATCAACCATTCACAAAGCTATGATGTCAAACCTGAACGTCTTGCTGGCGAAATGCACAAGCGCCTTGACGATGATAACCATCCCTTTATCAAGCGCGATCCCAACAAGTGTATTCTCTGCGGACTATGCGTTCGAATTTGCGATGAGGTCATGGACAATACTGCACTTGGACTTGTGGCAAGAGGATTTGAAACAATCGTCAAACCCGCAATGGAAAAAAACCTCAAAGAGACAGAGTGTATTTCCTGTGGCCAATGCATCAGTGTTTGTCCAACGGGTGCTCTGCTTGAGCGCGTGGTGATCCACAAACCTGTTCCTGTGAGAACAACCTTGACCACTTCAACCTGTTCGGACTGTTCTGTGGGCTGTACCCGTGACCTTGAAAGTCGTGGCACACTGCTCCTCAGATCACTGCCAACCAGCGGAGAGACCGTCAATAATGGTCTGCTTTGCTCAAAAGGGAGATTTGGATTTGCGGCTTACATTTCAGAAAGCAGACTGACAAAACCTATGATTCGCAGAGAGGGCGTATTGGTTGAAACGACCTTTAAAGAGGCTTTCCAATACGTGGCAAAAAAAGCCCAGAGTTTGAACTTGATCCATGGACTTGGGTCGGTGGGCATCAGTATTTCTGACAGATATACAAACGAAGAGATTTATATGGCCAAAAAATTGGGGAATGACGTTTTACGAACAAGTGAAGTTTTCTCTATGAGCAATAAAAGAAGTGGACTGGTGGATGTACTCCCTTACGACGCATCGCCAAACTTGATCGATGAAATTGCCAGCACCAATGTGATTGTTGCCATAGGCGGCGATTTTGTCAGAGACTATGCCATTGCTGCACTCAAAATTAAAGAAGCAGTTGGCAAAGGCGCAAAACTCATCCACATCAACCGCGTCAGCAACAAGCTAGACGACTGGTCAACGCGCATTGTCCGCGTCGAAAACGATGTAGAATTCTTAAAAGCACTCGCAAAGTACTTGATTGAAAACAGCAAAAAAACCATTCAAGCAGAGGGCCTTGAGGCGTTTAAGGGAGCACTTTCTAATGTTGTGGTGTCAAGTGAAGCGGCAGCGGCAGGCGAAATGTACTTGAATGCCAAAAAAGCCATGATTGTCTATGATGGTCGTGAAATCACGGAAGAAGGCGAGCGCTTAATAGGGGCTATCGCTATGCTTTCAGGGCATATTGCTTCTGCTCGGGATGGATTCATCAAACTTCGCGCTGGTGCGAATGGTCAAGGCCTCGTGGATTTAGGAATCAACAGTGACAGCGCTGCTCAAAAGGCAAAAATTGCTCAAAAGACCATCAAAGGTTTAATGGTCTTTGGTGAAAACGTTGAAGTCGAGGCATTAGAAAATCTTGAATTCTTAGTGGTTTTAGATACGCATTTGACAGAGCTAGCCAAAACGGCCGATGTCGTCATTCCAACAGCAATACTTGTGGAGTCAAGTGGTACAATCACTTCTGCAGAGCGTAGAATTCAGCGCGTCAATGCAGCAGTAACCTCCCCAATAGGGATGGAAAACTGGGAAATTATCAAAGAGTTGATGAACACCTTTAGCATCAACTGCGAGTACACAAGTCATGCGCAAATCACGGTGGACTATAGCCTTGAAGTGCAGGGTTATGGTGGGCTGAGTAGCCAGATGGATAGACCGGTCTACTGGCCAAT
>JBBRGL010000005.1:0-22875 GCA_038240675.1 Peptostreptococcales bacterium | reverse complement strand
CACAGGGACTTGTTTGGGCAGAAGATTATGGATTGCTCTTAAATCAGATGAAACAGTGGACCAAGGATTCCAACGATGCCCTAAAGCAACTTGCAGACAGTGGTGTCATTAGCCATGGAGACCTAGATTCCAGAAATGTGCTGTGGCTTAATGGGAATCCACTGCTTATTGATTGGGAATTTGCAAATGCAGTCTGCCCCATGCAAGAGCTCGTAGATACTGCGCTTTATTGGGCGGAAGAAGAAGCATATAAGTTGAATGCAGTTAAATTTAAGACGCTTATTGAAAGCTACAGAGAGATGTGTGGCCCTTTGAGTGCGGATTGGTCAATGGTTCTTTCAAGTTGCTTTTCGGGAAAGTTAAGGTGGCTCGAATTTAATTTAAAGCGGTCTTTAGGCATTGAGTGCAGTTCTCTAGACGAAAAAAATCTTGGAACAAGACTGGTACACGAGATGTTGATGCGTCTGCGCAATTACGATGAGAAGCTTCCTGAACTCAAAAGATTATTGGAAAATGGATGATTAGGGTGTCAAAATTCATTTTTCTCATGTGATGTGTATTCGAAAATGTCCTAAAATACCACAGCATGCGTATGGCAGAGTGAATCGAAAGGGTTGTTCGGCGCTTCGCGTGGGACAGTAGTGGGACGGTAGTATGCGGGTGATTGTTTTGGGGTCGAGACCAGTTTAGGTCACTTTATGCTCATGATTTGAGTGTTGCATTTAATGTATGATGCTGATGGCTTAAAACCGAAAGTCGATTCTGAGCTCTTGATTTGAGTGTCAAAAGTAAGTTTCTCGATTATTCATACTGCATATAGTTCCAGTTGGACATTCCGGAACTATATGCAGTATGAATAGGATCAACTACGAATTTTGACACCCTAATCAATCTTCTATTCAGAAGACATAATCCCTTGCGTTGCAAGAGAACATTATCGCTTATTGACCACATTAGGGTGTCAAAATTCACTTTTCTCATTGAATTTCAAAGAAAAAAGTGTTAAGTTGTTCAGATAGGATATAAGATATGTATAGATGTTAAAGGGGAGTAACTACCTTATACAGGTGATTAAGTCAACAACCGGCTAATAAAAAGCCTGGCTTAATCCTTTGTTCACGCAAAGCTGTAAGACCTTTAGCGGATTTCATTGTGAGATGAAATGACGCTAGGGGTCTTTTTTATAAATTGACGCTCCTGAGTAGAAATCATCTCATGGAATCAATGACTTGTCATATGTGCAGATACAAAAGAATAAAAGGAGGCATCAATATGTGGTTTTCAAAATCCAAAGATGTTTGCATTGAGGAACTGACTACCCATCAACAAAACGGTTTAACGACAGAAGAAGCGAAGAAGAGAATTGAGCAATACGGCGAAAATAAGTTGAAGGGAAAACCCAAAAAAAGTCTCTTTGCACTTTTCTTCGCGCAACTAAAGGACATGCTGATTTATGTGTTGTTAGGCGCTGCTGCAATTACAATTGTCATTGGGGAATATGTAGATGCAGTCATTATTCTCATGGTCGTTGTCCTCAATGCGGCTATAGGTGTATTTCAAGAATTCAAAGCGGAAAAGGCACTAGAGGCACTTCAAAAAATGACAACACCTCGCACATTGGTCAGAAGAGATGGGTCTGCTCAGGAGATCAATTCTGAGGAGCTAGTGCCCGGTGATATTGTGATTCTGGACGCAGGACGCTTTATTCCTGCCGATTTAAGACTTATTGAAAGCGCGAATCTTCAGATTGAGGAATCTGCACTGACAGGTGAGTCCGTCCCCTCAGAAAAAGACGCAAATAGCATCATGAATGATCCTAAAACGCCCATTGGCGATAAGTTGAATATGGCTTTTATGTCTACTGTTGTGACTTACGGTAGAGCGGAAGGCGTCGTTGTCGAAACGGGGATGAACACTGAAATGGGCAAAATTGCTGCTATATTGGATGAGGATATTGAAGAACTGACCCCACTCCAAAAGAGACTTGATGAGCTTGGGAAAACACTGGGTTTCATCGCCATTTTTATCTGCGCACTTATTTTTGGCATTGCTTTGCTTCAAAAGCGCGACCTCTTTGAAATGTTTTTAACGGCTATTAGTTTGGCAGTTGCTGCTATTCCGGAAGGGCTTCCCGCTATTGTCGCCATTGTTTTAGCCATGGGTGTCACTCGAATGTCCAAAATCAATGCCATCGTCAAAAAACTCCCTGCTGTGGAAACGCTGGGGTCTGTGAATATTATTTGTTCCGACAAAACAGGCACCTTGACTCAAAATAGAATGACCGTTGTCAAATCCTTCGTTTCAGCTAAGCTTAAAGATATACCCACCACTGGCAATAATTTCGTTGCTGATGAGTATGAAAAAGAGTTGATTAAAGCATTTGTACTGTGTTCTGACGCCACCTACGATAACGGTGTTGGTACAGGTGATCCTACTGAAATTGCCCTTGTTGTCTGGGGGGATAGATTTAACGTGTCCCGTAAAACCCTTCATGCTGAACACGAGCGTGTGGGTGAAAAACCCTTTGATTCAGATCGCAAGCTTATGTCCACTTTGAATGTAATCGAAAATGGGTATAGGGTATGTACTAAAGGCGCCATTGATAATTTGCTCAAAATTGCGGATAGTGCGTGGATAGATGGAAATAGAGTGCCCCTTACTGAGGCCATAAAAACCGAATTTTTAAACAGTGCAGAACAAATGTCTGATCAAGCCCTCAGGGTTCTTGGCGTTGCCATAAAGGACACAGATACGGTCATTTCAGCAGATGAAATGGAAAGTCATCTCACAATTGTCGGCATGGTTGGCATGATCGATCCGCCAAGGTTAGAGGTGCGGAATTCTATTGTAGAAGCCAAAAGTGCGGGTATAACGCCTATTATGATTACTGGGGACCATAAAAATACAGCTGTGGCCATTGCAAAGGAACTCGGCATTGCTTCCTCTATTTCTGAGAGTATTACAGGTGCTGAGCTTGATTTGATGTCCGATGAAGAGTTTGCCAGACGCGTCAGTGAATTTAAAGTATTCGCCCGGGTTTCCCCTGAGCACAAAGTTAAAATTGTCAAAGCCTATAAGGCTGCTGGCAATATCGTCTCAATGACTGGCGATGGTGTCAATGATGCGCCTTCTCTCAAATATGCCGATATCGGTGTTGCTATGGGCATTACAGGTACAGATGTGGCAAAAAACGCCAGCGATATGATTCTCACAGATGACAATTTCAGCACTATTGTCAACGCTATAGAAGAAGGCCGCAATATTTATAGCAACATTAAAAAATCCGTTGTTTTCTTACTCTCTTGTAATCTGGGTGAAGTCATAGCCATATTTGTTTCTGTGGTATTCTTCTGGCCTATGCCACTGTTGCCGACTCAAATTCTCTGGATTAATCTTATCACGGATTCGCTGCCTGCTATTGCACTCGGCGTAGATCCAGGGGATAAGGATGTCATGAAGCGAAAACCACGGGATCCAAAGGATAGTTTCTTTGCCAATGGCGCTGGTTCAAGAGCGATTATAGGCGGCGTTCTCATCGGTGGACTGACACTGGTGGCCTTCTATTTTGGACTCAATGAATACGGCTTTGCATTAACATCGACCGATATACCAGAAGCAGTTCTTAGCTATGCCCGGACTATGGCTTTTGTGGTGCTGGCTACCTCTCAGCTATTCTATTCACTGAGCATGCGAAGTTTTAGAAAATCTATTTTTAAAGTAGGTCTTTTGACGAACAAATTTCTGCTCTTCTCCATTGTGTTTGGATTCGTACTGCAGGTAGGTGTTGTTTCTGTGCCTTTCTTAGCCAGCGCTTTTAAAGTACAGCCCTTGTCTTTATATGACTGGAGCATTGTCATTGGTTTGTCTCTTGTCCCTCTTGTTTTAGCAGAGTTGTCAAAAGTGTTTTCTAAGCGAATTTCATTGTAAGATGAAATGACGCTAGGGGTCTTTTTTATAAATGCGGCACCTGTGCGAACTTCATCCAAATGGTTATAAAACAAACGGAGGGGAATTATGAAAGAATTTTACCAAATGC
Source organism: Peptostreptococcales bacterium (assembly GCA_038240675.1). Lineage (GTDB taxonomy): Bacteria > Bacillota > Clostridia > Peptostreptococcales > Acidaminobacteraceae > JBBRGL01. The sequence continues at coordinate 18,839 of JBBRGL010000005.1, read as the reverse complement.
CCCATCAAGAGGTGGTACAGCGGTGCAATAGTCGATTGACAGGATTGTCTAATGAAGAGGTTGTTACACAACGTGCAACCTACGGAAAAAATCAACTTGAAGAAAGCAAAAGTGTATCTCCGGTTATTATTTTTTTATCGCAGTTTAAAGATTTTCTCTTTATCATACTGTTAGTGGCTGCAGTTATTTCGGCTGCCATGGGTAAAATCGAGAGTACACTGGTCATTATAGCTGTACTTATACTGAATGCGTTACTCGGAACGATACAACATGTTAAAGCAGAGCAGTCTTTAAAAAGTTTAAAAGCCCTTTCGGCACCTAATTCTAAAGTGCTGCGTGGAGCATCCGTGATGGAGATTCCTTCTGCGGAAGTTGTCGTGGGTGATATTTTAATTATTGAAGCGGGAGATTTCATACCGGCAGACGCACGTCTTATCGAAATTAACAGCTTGCAAGTCAGTGAAAGTGCCTTGACAGGAGAGTCGGTGGGTGTAGAAAAAGTAATCAGTCCTATCCACGAGGAGAATGTAACCATTGGCGATCAACTGAACATGGTTTTTTTAAGCAGTCACGTCACCTACGGGCGTGGTAAAGCCGTCGTTACAGGTGTTGGTGCATCTACTGAAATTGGACGAATCGCAACACTTTTGAAAAGTGCCAAAGAAAAAGCAACTCCGCTTCAGGCAAATTTGGATAACTTCGGGAAAAAACTTGCGCTCATGATTATCGTTGTTTCAGCCATGGTCTTTGGACTCAGTTTGTACCGTGGTGCACCGCTGGTAGATTCTCTCCTGTTCGCCATATCCCTTGCTGTAGCGGCAATTCCCGAGGCACTGAGTTCAATTGTGACCATAGTTCTTGCATTAGGGACAAGAAATCTCGCAAAAGAAAACGCGATTATTCGAAAGTTACACTCTGTCGAAAGTTTAGGAAGTGTTTCTATTATTTGTTCTGACAAAACAGGAACCCTCACGCAGAATAAAATGACAGTTCAAAAGATATTTACGGACCATCAACTCATTGATGTGGATGCCATTGATGAGGACAATAAACTACAGAAAAAATTAGTCGTTGCAGGTCTTTTATGCAGTGATGCCATTACAAGTCACGATAAAGAAATTGGTGACCCAACAGAAATTGCCTTAGTGGATCTTGGTGAGCGGTTGCATTTAGATGAATTAGTGCTTCGTCAAGTCACGCCGCGTATTGCAGAATTACCTTTCGATAGTGATAGAAAACTCATGAGCACACTTCAGAACATTGATGGTAAATCAGTGGTCTTCACAAAAGGCGCCATGGATGTCCTCTTAAAACGTACGACGCATATTGAAAAAGCTGACGGCGTGTTTCCTATTACACAGGAAGATAGAGATCTTTACACTCAAATGAATTTTGAGCTATCCAATAAAGGTTTGCGCGTTTTGGCCTTTGCTTGGAAAGAAGTAGAGGAAGAGACACTGACTTTTGCCCATGAAAATGAGATGATTCTCTTTGGATTAGTGGCGATGATGGATCCTCCGAGGGTTGAATCTAAAGGTGCAGTGGAGAGTTGTTTAGCAGCTGGGATTAAACCCATTATGATCACTGGGGATCACAAGGTAACTGCCTCTGCCATAGCGCGGCAAATCGGCATTTTGAATGAAGGGGATCAAGCGATTGAAGGTGCAGATATTGAAGAATTGACAGAGGAAGAACTCATTGCTTTAGTGCCAAAAATTTCAGTATACGCAAGGGTATCGCCAGAACATAAAATACGTATAGTCAGTGCATGGCAATCCCTTGGCCATATTGTTGCCATGACAGGTGATGGTGTCAATGATGCCCCTGCACTTAAAAGAGCAGATGTGGGTATTGCCATGGGCATTACGGGGACAGAAGTTGCGAAAGATGCAGCAAGTATGGTTTTAACCGATGACAATTTCTCGACGATTGTAAAGGCGATTAGCAATGGTCGAAGTATTTATGGAAACATTAGAAATGCCATACGCTTTTTGCTTTCTGGCAATACAGCGGGGATTTTGGCAGTAGTCTATGCATCAGTCGTTGGTCTAATGGCGCCTTTTTCAGCAGTGCATTTACTCTTTATCAATCTTTTGACAGACAGTTTGCCGGCCATAGCCATTGGTCTTGAGCCGCCTCATGGAGACTTGATGAAAGATAAGCCAAGAGATTCAAAAAAGCCTATTATTGATAAAGCGTTTTTATTACAGGTTCTTTTTGAGGGGACGATCATAGCTGTCGTCACCATGACTGCCTATTATTTAGGCAATCAAAGCGGTAATCATGGGGTAGCGATGACCATGGCCTTTGCCACATTAAGCTTATCTCGTCTTATTCATGGGTTGAACTGCCGAAGTGATTCAGCGCTTACCTTAAAAACACTTTGGATCAATCCATACAGTTATTTGGCGCTCATTGTAGGTGCTTTATTGCTCGCAGCAGTCCTGTTTTTAGAGCCTTTGCACAGAATTTTTGAAGTCACCCACCTCACGCATTCACAATATGTGAGTATTGTCCTTTTGTCGATAGTGCCTCTCATTATCGTCCAAGTTTTCAAACGCTTAAAGAGTGTTTTTAGAAAGTGATATAAGGGTTAGAAGTGAGAGTCCAAAAGTACAAACAACTCAATCAACCTCAGGGAGGTTTAGAATGAACCAGACGATTCAAGAACTTAATAGCCGAAAATCTGTCCGTGTCTATGAAAATAGGCTCATTCCAAGTGAAGTGAAAGAACAGATTCTCAACGCCGCTTTTCAAGCACCCACTGCGGGGAATCAAATGCTTTATACGATTTTGGATATTACAGATCAAGGGTTAAAAGAGCGGTTGTCCGTGACATGCGATAATCAACCTTTTATTGCCAAGGCACCCCTTGTGCTTATTTTCTTGGCGGATTGCCGAAAATGGCTCGATGCCTACTGCTTTGCAGGCCTTGAACCTCGGGAGCCTGGGGTGGGAGACTTGCTATTGGCCTGTCAAGACGCCATTATTGCCGCACAAAATGCCGTGGTTGCTGCGGAATCTTTCGGGATTGGATCCTGCTATATAGGGGATATACTGGAGGATGCAGAAACCCACAAAGCACTACTGAGTTTAGATGAATATGTTGTGCCCATCACCATGGTAGTCTTTGGCTATCCCACTGAACAGCAGAAGACAAGGATCAAGCCACAGCGATTTGGCCGTGAGTTCATGGTTCAAGAAAATACTTATAGCCGATTAGAGGATCCTGAAATCAAGAGAATGTTTAAGGAACGCGCTCAAGATGACGCCTTTGATTATGAGGACTTTATCACAAAATTTTGTAACCGTAAGTATATGTCCGATTTTTCAATGGAAATGACTCGGTCGGCAAAGATGTATTTGGATCGGTTTTCAAGGTAAATAAAAAACCCATCAATGGCATTTCATGCTGGCAAATTTTCTATTTGACTCGAAGTCTAGAAAATTTGGCATGAAAAACTCTATTGATGGGTTTAGTATAATCCGGTGAGGGGAAAAATGATTCAATACATGAGTAACTTAGCCTTTGTTGACAGAACCGAAAAGTTCCATTTTTTCTTTAACTGTCGCTTTGATGGCTTCGTAGCCAGGTCCTAGGAGTTTGCGGGGGTCAAAACCTTTGCCTTCTAAGTCTTTGCCTGATTCGATATATTTTCGTGTAGCAGCTTGGAAAGACAATTGACATTCTGTGTTGACGTTGATCTTAGCGACGCCAAGGGTGATGGCCTTTTGAATCATTTCAGCTGGAATGCCTGTGCCGCCGTGAAGAACAAGGGGCATGTCGCCTGTGAGGTTTTTAATGTTTTCAAGTGTTTCAAAGTTCAGGCCAGCCCAGTTTGCAGGGTATTTTCCGTGAATGTTGCCAATACCAGCTGCAAGCATATCCACGCCTAAATCAGCAATTTGCTTACATTCATTTGGATCTGCATTTTCGCCTGCGCCGATGACGCCATCTTCTTCACCACCAATAGAACCCACTTCAGCTTCCACTGAAATGCCTTTTGCAGCAGCAATAGTGATGATTTCTTTTGTTTTAGCGATGTTTTCATCAATTGCGTAATGTGAGCCATCAAACATGATAGAAGAAAATCCAGCGTTGATACATTTAATAGCACCATCAAAACTGCCGTGATCCAGGTGTAGTGCTACTGGAACAGTGATGTTAAGCTCTTCGAGCATGCCATTGACCATACCAACAACTGTTTTATAGCCGCCCATGTATTTGCCAGCACCTTCTGAGACACCGAGGATGACAGGTGACTTGTTTTCTTGAGCTGTTATGAGGACAGCTTTTGTCCACTCTAAATTATTGATATTGAATTGACCGACTGCATAGTGACCTGCTTTTGCATCTTTTAACATTTGACTTGTGGATACTAGCATGAGGACCTCCTAGAATTGAGTGTTATAACGCCAACGAAGTGGGACTAAAATGGTACAAGCGGACATGGATAGTCCCTTATCTCTACTCTTTCTATTATAAAGATTTTTGGGAATAAGGGAAGCTTTTTTATTCAATCAAAGAAGAAAGTTGACCAGTTCTATATGTTACGAATAATTAACATATATATTTGATTAAAGGAATGTATTTATTATTCCTATTGTATAATGAAAGTATTAAACTGCGGAGGTGTTCAATGCATCAAGGACGTATAGAAAAAGTACTGAAGAATATGAAGGCACACGGATTTAAGGAACTGATTATTTCAGCTATTGATTCGATATTTTATTTGACAGGCCATGAAATTCATCCTGGGGAGCGCATGATGGTGCTTTATTTGACGGATGAAGGGGACCACAAATTCTTTGTAGGCGAGTTGTTTCCTATGGAAGATACACAGTTGTCCGTTTCATATTTTAAAGATACTGAAGATTGCGTTGCTCTTTTGGCTCAAACGGTCCAAGGCAACGGCGTCGTTGGCGTGGATAAAGAATGGGCAGCACATTTTCTGCTTCGCCTGATGAAATTTAAGCCGGGCACAACTTTTGAAGTTGGCTCTCCAGCAGTGGATTTTGCAAGATTGCACAAGGATGACGAAGAGGCTGAGCTTATGCGAAAATCCTCTGCAATCAACGATGTGGTCATGGCGCAGGTCGAAGGGATTTTGAAAAGCGATAAAAACTTGACAGAACTTGAATTGATTAAAAAAATAGAAGCTTTATACCTGGAAGCAGGTGCTGACGGCAACTCCTTTGATCCCCTTATTTGCTATGGCAAAGGATGTTCTGAACCCCACCACACCTCAGATCACACCAAACTCAGTGAAAATGAATCCATTATTGTCGATATGGGATGCCGTCTAAAAGGCTACTGCTCCGATATGACGAGAAGCTTCTTCTATGGTGAGCCTAATGAAGAGTACAAAGCTATTTACAACCTTGTTAAAGAAGCGAATCAAGCTGCAATAGCGGCTGTTAAACCCGGTGTGAAGTTTAAGGATATCGATGCAGCTGCTCGAAATGTCATTACACTCGGAGGCTACGGTGAACGCTTTATTCACCGCACTGGGCATGGAATCGGCATCAATGTACATGAATTCCCAGATGTCAGCTCTATCAATGAAATGGAAGCTAAACCGGGCATGATTTTTTCTATTGAGCCAGGCATCTATATTACGGGTAAGTACGGCGTTCGCATAGAAGACCTTGTCATGGTGACAGAGGATGGATGTGAGATTCTGAATTATTACCCAAGAGAACTGGAGAGAGTATAAGTGAAAAGGCGCCGAATGCCACTTTGGGACGCCGAATCCTCTTTTGGAGCACAAGGGATAGAAAATTAAATGAAGAAACCGTCATGAATTATGATGCATAATCTCAATTGTTTGATACAATGGATACAGCGTTCGAAACTTAACGAAATATCTGAATGAGGTTAATATGTCTCTTTATCAAGACTTAATGACTGTTCTCAATGCGTATGATGTCGAAGAAAATCAAGAGGCTTTGAATGGCGAACAAATCGTCTCATTAAAGGCACGGTTTGACGTGCTGATTAATCGTTTGTCCATCGACCGAGACTTTAAACTGGAAGAGTTGATCAAAGAGCAAGAATATGCGCGCGATATAATGGATAATAGCAAAATCGTCGTCTTTGAGTGGACGCTTGAACCCGATATTCCAACGAAATATGTATCGAAGAATATTCTTCAGTTTGGCTATACACCGGATGATTTCTATACTGGGGCGCTAAAGGATTACTGGGAGCTTGTTTTTGAAAAAGACAGAGAAATTGCCAAAAAGAATGTGTATACTGCGAGAAGTCTTCCTATTGAAGAATTCCGACATTCGTACCGCATCGTTACCAAAGACAATCAGATTCGCTGGATTGAAGAGCGTATTCTATTTGACCGAGATCCTGGGGGTATAGTCCTTAGCGAAAAAGGGATTTTGCTGGATATCACTGAAATAAAAGACCTTGAAAACAGGTTAAAGCAGAGCAAAGAGCGCTTTGAAAAATTATTTGAAAATGCGGCGGCACTGATTTTCACTGTAGAATCAACGGGCATTATCAGCTCTGCAAACAAAAAATTCTTGGGCACTTTTGACTTAAGACGTGGTGATTTGAGGCGTGTCAAATTTTATTCCCTCTTAACGCCTGTTTTTAAAGAACAGTTCTCTAAAATAGATCTCGTGCGCTTCGTTGAAGCGTATCGCTCTAAGCCTTTCGAAATTGGAATGACCAATGCAAAAGGGGAGACTTTCGTTTTTAGCACTTCTGCTTCTGTCCTTGAATCCAATAATGGTGCCTATGAAGTTGAATTTATCGCATTTGATGTCACAGAAAAAAAGCGTGTCGAACTTGAAATTGCTTACTTAAGTTATCACGACAAGCTTACTGGTTGCTTCAACCGTGCCTATTTTGACGATGAACTGGACAGGATTGATGGGCTCCAGGAGTTCCCATACAGCGTTATTATAGGGGATATGAACGGCTTAAAAGAAGTCAATGACCTTCTTGGACACCGCGCAGGGGATCAACTGCTTATACGCATTGCTGGAATCATTCAAAATTCATGTCGGGAAAGAGACGTCGTCGTGCGTTTTGGAGGCGATGAATTTGCTATTTTGTGTCCTAACACCAACGTAGAAGGGGCTGCCTCGATTATTCAGCGCATTCACCAGTCCTGTTTGAATGAAGAAAACTATGTCATCAAACCCAGCATCGCTTTGGGTTCTGCAACGAAGAAAGATATATTTGTCACCGCTGAAGAAATTTTTAAAGCTGCAGATCATGCCATGTATCAGAGCAAAATTGCTATGAACCGCAGTAAACGCAGTACGCTGATTGGATCTTTACAATATACTTTAGAGGGGCACACCTGTGAGTCAAAGCAACATATAGAAGCCATGCAAAGGTGTTCAAAGCTTATGGGAGAGTTTTTAGGACTGCATTCGACAGCAATGGAAGAGCTGAACTTAGCTGCAATGCTTCATGATATGGGCAAAATATTTGTTCCGGATGACCTATTGTTAAAGCGTGATCAATTGACTGACAAGGAATATGACATTATCAAAAACCACTCTGAAATGGGTCAGATGATGTTAAGTGCTTCAAATATTACAAGTGCTATATCTGAGTATGTGCTGTATCATCATGAGCGTTTTGATGGCACCGGATACCCTAAAGGTCTTAAAGGAGACAATATTCCGCTCTTGGCAAGGATTATCGCACTCACTGACGCTCTGGTGTCTATGATGGAAGACAGACCGTACCGAGTTTCTAAAAATTATCAAGAAGCTCTTTTGGAAATACAAAAATTCTCAGAAAAACAGTTTGATCCTGAACTCGTTAAAGTTGTTTTAAACAATCAAAGCGCTTTTGAAGAAATTTTGATTAAAAAACATGCACATAATATTTAATAAAATTTTCCATTGTGACGCCTTCGCTAAGTTTTAGTGAAGGCGTTTTTATGATTTTGGAATCATTTTTAATAAAAAAACGTTTGCCACTTTTATAAAACAAAATATTTGAATAAATCTTTCTGAATTTGGATATATAATAGAAGCGTCGGTACGTCCTTATACTGCCCACAGGGGTTAATAATCTTTGATGATAAAAGGAGGGTTTATGTTAACGTTTAAAAGTAATAAATCGTGTGTGAGTGATGAACAGTTCAGTAACATTTGGCCAGAGGTCTTAAAAGCACACGGCGAACTGGAGAATCAAACTGGAAAAGGATCAGAATTTACGGGGTGGTTGAAAATCCCCCATGCCATAGTCTCAAACGAATTAGAGGGTATTCATGAAGCGGCGAGCCGCATTAAAAAACAGTCTAAAGTACTCTTGGTCATCGGTATAGGTGGATCCTATTTGGGTTCTTTGGCGGCCCTCGATGCACTTCAAAACAACTATTCACAGTTTAGAACAGTGACGAACGAGGGTGTAGAGGTTTTGTTTGCAGGCCATACACTCTCAAGTGCTTACCACCAAAAGCTGTATAGTTATTTAGAAAACAAGGATTTCAGTATCAACGTTATTTCAAAATCAGGAACGACGACTGAACCAGCAATAGCCTTTAGACTTTTCAAAAGCCTACTCGAAAAAAAATATTCAGAAGAAGAAGTCAAAACCCGTATTTATGCCACTACAGACGGCCATAAAGGCGCTCTCAAGCAATTAAGCCTTCACAAAGGATATACCACATTTACAATACCCGATGATATTGGCGGTCGATTTTCAGTGCTGACAGCAGTGGGACTATTGCCACTTGCTGCAGGTGGCATTGATATAGACAGTTTGCTCAAAGGAGCGGCTGATGGCGCTGAACTTTATGCATCACCAACGCAGGATAATCCCTGCTACCGCTATGCGGCTTATCGAAACAGTCTTTATCGTTCAGGAAAAGCCATTGAGATTCTCGTAAACTATGAACCAAGTCTCAATCCTACATCAGAGTGGTGGAAACAGCTTTACGGCGAAAGTGAAGGCAAGGATGGTCTGGGTATTTTCCCCACTTCAATGAGCTTTTCAACGGACCTGCATTCACTAGGACAGTATGTACAGGACGGCGTGCGCCATTTGTTTGAAACTGTTTTGACCATCAAGGCAGATAAAACACCCCTTACGCTCTTCAGTCAAGCGGATGATTTAGATCAACTCAACTATTTAGAAGGCATGACGCTAGAGCAAGTGAATGCAGAGGCCAATAGAGGAACACAGTTGGCGCATATGGATGGCGGCGTTCCAATTCTGGAAATTGAGCTTGCAGAAATGACACCTTATACCTATGGACTTATGCTTTATTTCTTTATGAAGGCTTGCGGCATCAGTGGCTATATGCTCGGTGTCAACCCCTTTGATCAACCGGGTGTAGAGGCTTATAAAAAGAATATGTTTGCCTTATTGGGAAAAGAGGGCTATGAAAGCCTTAGAAAAGAACTTCTAGCACGATTATAAGGGTGATGTGAGTTGGAAAGTGGTCTGAAACACTACGTCTTTAGAATAGCATAGTGAATCAAAAATTTTGTTCGGCGCTTCGCGTGGGACAGTAGTATTCAGGTGATTGTTATGAGGTCTTATCCAGTTCCAATCACAATACTCTTATCAAAATTAGGAATCAAAACATATCTTCACCACAAAGGCCACAAAGTTCACGAACAAAGCAAATTTTTCAGGTGGTTGCTCCAACCTTTGGTGAAGTTATACTCACCAAGTGCTTCAGCAAGGGCTGCTCTGGTGTGGTTGTCAACGGCAACCATAGGAAGTCTAAGGGGACCATGGTCTCTACCGAGAAGGTGTGAGGCGTATTTTACGGGACCCGGATTGGTCTCCATAAATAAAGCGTCTATGAGAGGCTTGAATTTCAACTGCATCTGGAGAGCCAGTGATCCTTTGCCGGAAAGATAGGCAGTGGTAAGTTCATGGATTTCTGCAGGAATGATATTTGAAGCAACACTGATGACGCCGTGTCCACCAAGTGACAAAAGGGGAATAATGGTGTCGTCATTTCCTGAATAGAGTGCAAAATCCGGTGATATTAAGCGTGCTATCTCCGTGATTTGAGAAAAATTGTTACTGGCCTCTTTGATGCCAATTATGCGAGGTAGCTTTGACAGTGCATAGACAGTCTGTGGGTCAATGTTTGCCCCTGTTCGACTTGGGACATTATAGAGAATGATAAGAATATCCGTGGCGTCATGAATAGCTGTATAATGGGCGATCAGTCCAGTTTGAGTCGGTTTGTTGTAGTAGGGATTGACGATTAAGGCTGCATCTGCACCGACAAAATGGGCATAGCGTGTCATCTCTATAGTCTCGACCGTATTGTTGCTGCCGGTCCCTGCAATGACAGGAACTCGGCCACTGACAGTGCGAACTGTGAATTCAATGAGGGCTTTGTGTTCAACCTTTGTCAGTGCAGGGGTTTCACCTGTGGTCCCTGCGATGACGAGGGCATCTATGCCTTGTTCAATCTGCCAATTGATTTGTTGAGAGAGGATGTCATAATCCACTAGGGCGCCATTATCTGTAAAAGGCGTCAGTAGAGCAGTAGCAGCGCCGGTAAACAATACCATATAAGTACCTCCTATTGGATTTGGATGGTGGCTAAAAAATCAATATGCCCGAAAAATCACTTTATAATTCGAAGTCATCCGCGATGGTTTGGATGGCCTTCATTTTATCACTGCTGTGAATGGTATAAGAGATGCTGATCTCTGAAGTGGTTACTTGATAAAACTTAATATCATGATCAGACAGTAGGCTAAAAAGTCTTGAGGCAACCCCTGATTGAGACACCATGCCAATGCCAACGACGGAGAGCTTTACAAGTTGATCATCGAGATAATAATCAATGCTGTTGTGCTCCTGTTTGAAGGCGCGAAGGATTTCTTCTAAGGCGAGTCTATCCTCCTTGTAGGTCGTGAAGGAAAGGTTCACTGTATTGTTGTAAGGCGCCGTTTGAGAAATCATATCAACGATAATATGCTCTTTGGCTATAGTCGCAAATAACTGACTGACATTTTTAGAGGTATAGGGAATCATGGCGATGGACACCATAAGGCAGTTATCTGTGAGGGTCATACCTGTTACAACTTTCTTTTCCATAGTATCATCAAGCTCCTTTACGATTGTGCCTTCAACGTCAAAAGTGTTGAGGGCTATTGTCATGGGGACACTGTATTTGTGGCCTATTTCAATGGCGCGGGTCTCCATAATGGAAGCACCAAGACTTGCAAGTTCAAGCATTTCATCATAGCTTATTTCTTTGAGTTTTTTTGCCTTGGCATAAACCCTTGGATCGGTGGTGTAAACCCCGTCCACATCTGTAAAAATCTCTACAGGGCATTTTAGAATAGCCGCCAGTGAAACTGCGGTTGTATCCGAGCCGCCCCGTCCAAGTGTCGTGATATCGCCTTCAGCGCTTATGCCCTGAAAGCCTGCCACGACGACGATGTGCTTCTTACTCAGGTGTTTGAGGATACGGCTTGTATCGATTTCTTCAATGCGTGCTTTAGAGTGAAGGGCATCTGTTTTGATGCCTGCCTGTGCCCCAGTCAAAGCGACAGATGAAAATCCTAAGTCCTTAATGGCCATGGACAAAAGGGCGATACTGACTTGCTCCCCCGTGGACAGCAGTAAATCCATTTCTTTTTTACAGGGAGTAGGGGTGATGTCATGGGCGAGCTGAACCAATAGGTCGGTGGATTTTCCCATGGCGGAGACAACGACGACGAGATCTTCCCCAAGGGCTGACCTGCGGGTAATTTCCAGAGCGATGCGTTTGATGCGTTCGGGACTTCCTACAGATGTTCCCCCAAATTTTAAAACGGTTAATGTGTTTTTCTGTTGCACTGTTGCGCCTCCTTTAGGCCAAATCCTTCTCAATGAGGAATTTTGGCAATAAAAAAAAGCCACAGGCAAAGAAAACCCCAACACGAAATAGGTCTTTCTTTGCCCTGTGTAATAAAGCACTCCTGTCACACTTGGGCAGTGTGTCAGACAGTACTATACTTGTTCAGCATAGTCCCAGCAGGCGAACCCACTTCGGCAATCTCCCCTTTCTGAGCAAAGCTCATACTCTTGTTGACCGCACCTCTTGCATTACACATTATGGCATGACTTCAGAATCAAGACACAAACCCCAAAAGCAAATTTCACTTTTATAAATTTCTGTCCATTTATCCCCAATCATGCATTTTCGCTGGCGAATTTTTTTATAGTATAGCACATATAAGGCAAAAGAGTCAAAAGTTTTAGTTGAACATTTTTATACACGCAAAAGATCCGGAATGTTCAACTGGCTCTTTTGCGTATATAAAAATCAGTGAAACTCACTTTAGAACTTTTGCCAAAGGCAAGTGTGTCAAAAGGGCATGTTGAACATTTTCAAACAGTCAAAGAGCCGGAATGTCCAACTGGCTTTTTGACTGCTTGAAAATTAGTGAAACACCCTTTTGGGACACTTGCCAAGGCAAGAAGGCAAAAGAGTCAAAAGTTTTAGTTGAATATTTGGTTAGGGTGTCAAAAGTCCTTAGTTGATCATATTCATACCGCATATAGTTCCGGATGGTTCAACTGGAACTATATGCGGTATGAATATTTGAGAAACTTACTTTTGACACTCTAATCTTCAAACAAATATAAGAACAGTTATGTCATCACAACCACTTAAGAAAAACCTCTCCTTCTTTCACAAATCCCATTTTGAGCAAGTACTTCTCATGGACAGCGTTGATGGCAGAAGCCTCAAGAACATTATAGCCACGACTTTTAAAATAAGACGCATGCTTGGTGTAAATATAGTGGCCAATTTTGAAATCCCGATATTCGGGGGTTGCGAAATCCAGTTGGATTTTGAGCCGTTCCTCTGAAAGTGGCTGAGCTATAAAAAGACCTGCCGGCACCATATTTCTAAGCACATAAAAGCCCACAGTGTCGGGAAAAATGGTGTACCGATCTTCGCCGAAAAACTGAGCCAAGTCAGCTTTGTAGAAGTCGATAAAGCCTTTAAAATAACTTGAGCCAGGCGTCAGCTCTAGGAGCTGAAAATACTCCTTTGAGGAATAAATCTTGACGAGATAGTAGAGATCGATAATCGCTATGCCCATATTCATTACGGCTGTCGGCAAGCTGTTGATCAGTAACCCATACACGGCAAACATCAGGGCGCCAAACAGGTTAATCCACCTTAATTTTAAAATCGAACTGGTGAGAAGCGAAATCAAAATTACCAGTGACGCTAAATAGCCAAACCAATTGATCCAATTTATATCCATGGTTTTCTCCTTTGTGGTTATAATGTATTTTTTTAAAAGACATACTTGATTAAGGTGTCAAAAGCCTTTAGTTGATCACATCCATACCATATATAGTTCTGGATGGTTCAACTGGAACTATATGTAGTATGAATATTCGAGAAACTTACTTTTGACACTCTAATCATCCTTAAGATTTATGGTCTTGCGCACTCTATACCCGTTAAAACACGGACTAATTGTTTTTTATCCGATGCGCGGAATAAGTATTGAAGCGTGGATCAGAAAAGTCAAAAGACCATTGAAAGTTGCGGACTTATTTTTAAACCTGCAGCGGCTGATTTGATGGCAATTTTAAAGACCAAGGTTTTTAATGTAGGGAGAAACCCTTTCAAGACCATGAAGGTGGTTCAGACTATGATTATGCCCCTCTACAAGCAGAGTATGACGGATTTCTTAATGCCTCTGAGCGAGACTGTGTGGATAGAGGACTTTCAAAAACTAATTGAACCAGAAATTGCGGAGAGAGCGGAGGCCATGAGATTATTTTTAGGGGATGAGGATGGAGTCTTGAAGTGCGCTTTACTTCTTGAAAACTATGTGACTTCAAAACCTAGGGTGGTGGAACATGCCTAAGCAGACATTTTTAAATCTGAGAAGCGACAAGCGTAAGCTGATTTTTAACTGCGCACTTGAAGAATTTGCTCAGTACAGTTTCGATCAAGCCAGTATCAACCGGATTGTGGAAGGTTCTCGAATAGCCAAGGGGATACTGATGGCTAAAGGACTGCGTTTATGGTTAATAGGGCCGTTAGATATGGAATCTGTACCCTGCACTCCAGACGGTTTCGATGAAAGGGATGTGTGGGGATTTGCCAGCTTTATCTATTTTTTCTCTTAATTTACCAATGTGCACTGTGACGGTGGCGGTATCGCCGTAATGATCAATGCCCCAGATTCTGTCCAGTAGGATTTCTTTTGAAAAGACGCGCTCGGGGTTCGTGGCTAAAAAGAAGAGTAAATCATATTCTTTGGCAGTTAAGGTCACTTCCTCATCATCAATCAACACTCGGCGGGCATCGGAGAGGATGGTCAGATTGCGGATATTAATGACACGGTCAGGTGCGTTTTCACCAGTGAGGCGGTCGTATCTGGCTAGATGGGCTTTGACTCTGGCTACCAGCTCACCGGGGCTGAAGGGCTTTGTGACATAGTCATCAGCACCTAGGCCTAAGCCCCTTATTTTGTCGATATCTTCTCTTTTGGCAGATACCATGAGGACGGGGATGTTGTGCTTTTCACGTATTTTTTTGCAGACGTCAAAGCCACTCATGCCAGGGAGCATAAGGTCGAGAATGATGAGGTTGTAGCTTGTTTTGGCCATATGCGAAAGACCTATATCCCCATTCCCTGCTAGGGTCACTTCAAAACCTTCAATTTCAAGGTAGTCTCTTTCAAGTTCTGCAATGGTCATTTCGTCTTCTATGATAAGGATTTTTTTAGCCATTTGTATCGCCTTTCTGCTTTTTGGAAGGGTCCTGTTTGAGAAGCTCGATAATAATCTTTGTGCCTTTGCCCAGCTCACTCGCCGCAAATAACTTGCCTCCATGTTGCTCGATGATCTGTTTTGCTATGGCAAGGCCGAGGCCAGAGCCACCTGTGGCAGAATTTCGAGATTCGTCAACCCGATAAAAACGGTCGAATATATGGTCGAGGTGCTCGCCGTCAATACCCTTGCCGTTGTCGGCAATGACGATTTGAAGGTAGTCGGCATTATCGGTTAAGCTGACGCTAATCTCCTGCTGAGGCTTATCCATGTAATTCATGCTGTTTTGGATGATATTTAAAAAGACACGTTTCATTTCTTGCTGATCTATGTTGATTCGCAGGTCTTCTAACCCCTCAGCATTGAGGATGAGGTTGATTTTTTGCGACTCGTTTTCCCATTGAATTTTCATTTCATTGACTACAGCGTTGATGAGAGGCAGGATGTTGACTTCCTGCTTTTCAAAGGGGAGTCTATCCAGATCGAGCTTTGAAAACAAGAAGAGATCATCGATGAGTCTATCCATGTCATTGCTTTTTTGATAGATGACATCAAGGTATTTGTTTAATTTTTCTGGGGTGTTGGCCACTCCGTCGCGAATGCCTTCGACATAGCCCTTGATGGAGGTGATAGGGGTTTTTAAGTCATGGCTGATGCTGGATATAAGCTCTTTTCGATTTTCTTCATAGGCGATTTGCTTGTCGATGGATTGTTTGAGTTCTTGTCTCATGTCGTCGAAATAGGTGATGACCTTGCCAATTTCATTTATCTTTTTTGTTTCGATTTTATAGTTGAGATTGCCCTCTTTGATGTGTCGAACGCCAATTTCTAGTTTCTTGATGGGTTTGATGATGTCATTGGTGAGGATAACCAGGAGTGGCGCCATAATGATAATGAGGATGAATACGATAACACTTAAGAAGCTCCGTCCTGATTCAGAACTGACGGATTTAACCTTAGTGATATTTGCAACAAAATAGTATTCCACATCGCTGTTTTTGATGGAGAAGGCATAGGGCAAGTAGACGAAATCCTGATTCTGATAGCTGACGACATGATTGGTTTCAAAATCTTGATCTTCAACGTGTTGGTGAACAAGGTCGCCCTTTTTTAAGCCATCGTAAAAGGCGGGTGAGTTTGGCAACTTGCTGTAGTTATAGACAGTACCCTTGTAACGGACGATAATCCCGCCTTTATAAAAATCAGCTTTTGAACTGATTTCTTTTATAAATTCGGGATTGATGAGTTTTTCGGGGTCATAGTCCTCGGCTTGTTTCAGCTCCGCGAGGATGTCAATCACCGAGGTGAAAACAACTTCAAAGTTAGTGTCCTCAATGACCGCATCGGCTGTTTTGACCAGGAGCCCAGTGACGATGGCTATACCAGAAAAAATCAAAACTGTAGCACTGATGATGACAAGAATGGTATAGGTTAATAGGAGTTTTACTCGTATTGACATACGCTTTCTTCCTTTTTCTCAAAGAGTACATGGCCTAGAGTGATGAAAAGTAAATAGTAGGCTATGATGGAGAGTATTAATTTAAAATCTAATGACATTATTATATCACTATAACTGCTCATAATGTGTGAGAAAGAAATGGCTCTGAGGGGTGGCAAGTAAAGACTGGCAATGCCCATGCCAACGTAAAGCAAATAGCTGATGAAGAGGGCAAGCCCTGTGGAATTGATCAATAACGAGAGTACAGCGCCGACTGTGTTAACAAGACCAAGGACGATGAACGCTCCCAAGTATGCCATGAGAGTAGTCAGTAGCAAGCTCAATGAAATTCCGCCATCGAGGAGTAGCCCCACTGTGAAGGTAAACATGAATTGAATACTGAGAAGTACGCCCATGAGGCTTTGGACTGCCAGTATCTTGCCAAGGTAGATTTGGCTCTTTTTCACAGGTAAAAGAAGCATGTTTTTGAGGGTGCCTTTACTAAAATCGAGGGCGAAGGAGGTACTGGATAAATAGAGCGCAATAAAGGGCAACAGAACAGACATCATCATCGCCAGGGAGGCACTGATAAATTGTCCCTCTGTGAAAAGAGTAATTCCCATGCTTTTTTCACCGTAAAAGTAAAGGCCAGAGAGGATGAAGAGAAGGGTGCTGTAGAGCATAATCAAGTTTTTGGTGCTTTTTCTTTTGTAGAGTTTGAGTCCTTCAATAATCAAAAATGACATGTGATGCCTCCTATAGGTGATGAATGATTTTAGGCCATTTCCCTAGCGCTGAAGGGTGAGAAGAAAAGGTTGAGCTTTTCCATGTAGAATTCTTCTAGGGTGAGGCCAGTTTGTTGGATTTCAGTCATTGGGCCATTATAGAGTGTATTTCCTTTATATAGGATGACGACTTTGTTGGCGATATTTTCTAGATCACCGACCATATGGCTTGAGATGATGATGCCAATGTTTTCCTTCATCTGCATGGCTTTCAGGTCTTTTTTAATCGCATATTTGGCCTCGATATCCATGCCGTTAAAGGGTTCATCGAGAATCAACAATTGTGGGTTGTGAATCATTGCCCTTGCCAAGTCAAGTCTCTGCTTCATGCCCGATGAGTATGCACTTACGGGCTTGTCTTTTGCCTCAGTCAGACCTACCTTTTCTAAAATGTTGTTGACGCTGATCACAGTGATGTTTTCATAGACGTGGGTGAGGAGTTTTAGGTTTTCATAGCCTGTGAGGTATTCATAGAATACTGGCTTTGAAACCATGGCGCCAATTTTCTTCATACAGGCGAGTCGATTGTCTCTCATGTCATTTTGGAGGACGGTTATTCTGTCGTAATCTACTTTTGTCAGTCCTAATATACCTCTGAAGGCTGTAGTTTTGCCTGCGCCATTTGGTCCTAGTAACAAAACAACATCGCCTGATTCTATTTTAAGATCAAAGTGGAAAATACCACTTTCTTTTGAGTAAACTTTGGTGAGGTTTTGAACTTCGAGTATTGTCATTGTGTTCTCCTTTATTAGATGCCACTCCCAGAATGGTACCTGAGAGTGGCTATTGGCCTCATCATTTTCTATTTACATTCAGGGACTTCGATGATATTTTTACCTGTTAAGTCAATTGGGTTGATGACGACGGTATTGAGTTCAGTAATTGTAAAGTCTCCGGTCATTGTCATGGTGTGGTGTTGGCCGTTTTCATCAAGCCCGGTTACGTTGATATTGAATTGAACGCCCTGAATTTCTTGCTGAGCATCAAGGTCTAAAACAACATTGATGTAGTCAAGTTCAACTTCGTCCACCAAATCGGTGACCTTTAAATGTGCACTTTTGAATTCTTGGAACAATGGGTAAGCTTCAAGATCTTTGTTATTAAAGTAGTCTTTTTCACCCTGTCTGTCAAATCCGTTTTCATCATTTTTTGCAGAAACCAACAGATTGAGTATGGTGGGGACTTCACTTTTAGTGAGTTCGAACTGGAGATCGTAAGTGCCATCGGTTCCTTTGACCATTTGAAATTTGTTTTGAAGGTCGCCTATGAAGTAATCCATAATGGCTTCTTCTTTTGAAGTCATTTCGTAGTCTGCTTCCGAGTTGCGGTAAGAACTTGAATTGTCGTTTTCATTCTCATCAGCTGATTCATGACCCACATACACGTCATTGTTTTCGGCGTCGTAGAGGTAGAAGGTGTCATCAAGTCCGTATACAGATAATTCTTTATTCAGTGAATCCGTTATGATTTTGAAATCACCACGCATTGACTGATCGTCTTTTCCACCTGCAAATGCACCATCGAATTTAACCACTGATTTGCCATTGTCGATGACTTCGAGGGAGCCTATTACTTTACCATTTTCATAGGTGCTGTTGTTTTGGGTTTTCATCAGGTTTTTAAATGTTGCGTACCCGGTGTTTTGTGTAGTGCCTGCAAAAGCGGTTGCTGCTAATAAGGTAATTGCTACTACTACTGTTAAAATCGTTGAGGTATTCTTTTTCATGTCTGTTCTCCTTTAGGTTATTTGCTTTCGTATGCTTTCGTATTTCACTTATTGCTTGTTGATAATACCATGTTACTGGTGAGACCTAAAATCGAACCAATGGAATTCTAAAGTTTTTCTAAACTTTCACTAAAAGACGTC
>JBBRGL010000004.1:0-23694 GCA_038240675.1 Peptostreptococcales bacterium | reverse complement strand
GGGGTCGCCATTAAAGTGAGGGACAACTCTTTGCTTTCCCATCCTAAAGTCAATGCCCATTTGATCGGTTGTTGTAAAGCCAATGAGATACCCTATCAATTGGAAGTCCTCGAATACGGTGGTACTGATGCAGGGGCTATTAGCCTTACAAAAGAGGGGATTCCCGCAAGTTGCATCTCAATTCCGACCCGATTTGTCCACGGACCACATGAAACCTTGTCCAAATCAGACGCAGAAAACGCCGTGGCACTTTTAGTCCACGCACTTCAAAAGCCCTTTGAAATTTAAGTGAATCAAGGCTGTATCGAAAGGCAATGCTTTTGATACAGCCTCTTTTGATGGTGAAGAGGCGTTAAGGGAGAAATTTTGAGGCATTTAACCTAAGATTAAGCGCGTATTAAAATTCTATGAAGGGTGTTGCGCTATAAGAGTCTTCCGAGTATAGTGATGATATAAGGTGGCTGATAGTTTAAAAAAATCACATATGGTGTTTAGGCGACAATGGGGTGTCTAAACAAATCTTTGGAGGAAAATTGAATGACTTATATTATAGGATTTCTATTTGGCGTAGCAACTTTGGTATTCGCCATAAAGCGTGGCAGAAGCCCTTTATGGTTTTTTGCGGGGTTGTTCTTTAATTTTTTCGGTTTAGCGGTTCTGCTCATTTTGCCTGATCGATCTGGCGTACAGAGACAGCCCTTTGCAAATCCAGAACAGCCCTTTACAAGGCCAACGCAGCCCGTCGAACGCTCTGATGATTATGTGCCACAGGTCATGAAAGAGGATAATTATAAAGCCAACAGCGTCGATGTGGGGTTTGAAATTGTAGAAGATGATAAATAAAGCAGATAATCAAATAAAAAAAGGTGAGACGGGTACATTTTCTCACCTTTTTGACTGTGCTTCATACTTAGTGTCGCCGTTCATCCACAGTGGGACAGCCATTTTTTGAACGAGGAGCTGACCATTGAGAGAATCCACGGTAAAGTCTTTTGGCGCGGGCGTCAGCCAAACATAGCGCAGAAGCCGGCCGTATTTGTCCGTATCGTTCACATCGGATTCAAGGTAGACAGTGCTTCCCTTTGGGCAGTGGTCCATGGTGAACTGTGTCGCTAGCGCATACCCTTTTTCGTTTCTTTCGGGCGTGTCAACGCCGATGAGTCGAATGCGATACTTTTGATTATCAAAGGAGACGTCTATGGTGTCGCCGTCAATGATGCGCACCACCGTGGCAGGTGTCAGTGTAGATTCGACTGCTGAATTGTCCATTTGGGGCAGCGTAGCCCGAAGGCTTAAAAGGATCAGTAGGCTTATAAATACCCATTTAAATTTGGCTGACAAGAGAGGCTCCTTATGTTTGGATTATTGATGATGGACGATTCAATATCACTTGGCGTCCTTTGCGTTAATGCTCTTGATTCTTCTTATTTTATATCAATATGATAGAATTTACAGCAAGAAAAAACGCCCTTAGTTTGATGTCTAAGGGCGCTTTTTTTATTGAACGGGGATCATCAGGGTTTGTCCTGGTGTAAGCTTATTAGGATTTTTGAGGGTGTTGATGTCGATGATGGATTTTAGCGTCGTTTTGAACTGTGCGGCGATTTTCCAGAGCATATCGCCTGATTTGATGACGTAGGTGTTTTGTTTTTTGACGACCGCTACGGGTTGGACTTTTGTGAGTGTGTCAAGTTCTTTGACAAGGCCTGCAAAGTAAGCCAGGGTGTTATCGACAGGCGCTTTTGTATTCATATCGACTCCAGCTGTTTTGAGAAGATTGACTGGCAAGTCGCTGCCGCCTGCTGAAAGGAATTCAAGGTATTTTGGAATGGCTTCTTTTGGATTTGCTTTCATGCCGTTTAGAAGGTCATAGGCTGCGGACATAGAGGTCGCATACTTGTACACATAAAAATTCATATAGAAATGTGGAATACGTGACCATGCATTGGCCTGTGACTCTAATACAGTGTAGTCAGGGCCATAGTAAGTTTTGAGTAGGCCCACCCAAATGTCATTGAGAGCCTCGGCAGAGAGAGGCGTTCCTGATTCTACTAGGGCGTGAGCCTTTTGCTCAAATTCGGCGAACATCACTTGTGAGTAAATGGTGCCACGCACATTGTCTATTTGCTTGTTGACTAAAAACAGTTTTTCTTCATCGTTTTTAGCGTTTTTGATAAGGTAATCCATGACCAAAAGTTCATTTAAAGTTGAAGCGACTTCTGCTGTAAAGATTGAATAGTTTGCAGAATCAGGTGTTTGGGTTTTGTTTGAGTAATAGGAGTTGAGGGCGTGACCCATTTCGTGGGCTAAAGTGAGTGCGCCATCTAATGTGTTGTCATAGTTCATGAGGATGTACGGATGGGTGTCATAAGCGCCCCACTGGTAGCCGCCGCCGTATTTGTTTTCGTCAGGATAAACGTCGACCCAATTGTTTTTGATACCCATTTTAAAATCGCTTACATATGTTTCGCCAAGAGGCTCAAGTGCTGTGGCGATAAGATTTACAGCGTCATTATAGGGAATGTCCATTGTGTAGTTATCCACCAGTGGAACGTAAGCATCATAGGCATAAAGCTTGTCGATACCCATAGCGTGTTTTCTGACTGTAAAGTAGTCGTGTAGAGGTTTGAGATTCGCATTTACAGAAGTGACGAGTTGGTCGTAGATCGCTTTTGGAACTGTATCTGCAGCGAGGGATGCTTCGAGAGCAGAAGGGTATTTTCTAACTTTAGCCATAAATATATTTTTGTTGATTTCACTGATATAGGTTTGGGCCAACGTGTTGATTGTGGTCGCATAGTACCCTGAGCGGGTTTCAAATGCTCTTTTGCGTAATTCGCGGTTTGGATTTTCTGTGAGGGTTGAATAGGTCACGGGATCAAGGGTGACAATTTCGCCATTGCCCATATCGAAGTCAGGCCATTTGGTATCGGCGACAGTGAGTTTGTCAAAGATGCTTTTAGGTGCGCCTGTGATATCGCCAAGCATAGAGAGAATGTTTTCGCCCTCAGCAGAAAGAATATGCGCTTTCTCCTCTTGAAGTTCAGTCAAAAAAACTTTGTAGTAGGCAGTGGCAGGTGCGTTTTTAAGGGCATCAAAGGATTTGGCATCAAGGGCTAATAACTCTGGGCTGAAAAATGAAGAGGCCTCTGAGTATGCGCCGCTGATCATATCAGCTTTTGAAGTCATTTCTTGTGCGATGCTGTCGGTTTGGTCTAGGTCAAGTTGCAAGTAAGCGAAAACGTAGAGTTTTTCAACTTTGCGGGAAATGGATTGATCCAGTGCCATGAATTTTACAAATTCGTCAGGTGTCGACAGCTTGCCAACGAAAGCTTTGAGCTTAGGGATTTCAACATCCATAAGTGCTGTAGCATCTGCATAATACGCTTGCTCTGTTCCGTAGATTTCGCTAAGCTTCCATTTGTAGTCATCACCTGATTCACTGCGTGTTGGGATCTGACTCGTTTCTGCCAAGACGAAACATTGGCTTAATACCAGTAGAAGTACCAGTAAGAGACTTAACAGTTTTTTGCTCTTTAGCATATTGCCCTCCATAAAATAATCTTGTTGTTCTGATGATGTGTTTTATCGGTCAACAAACGGGGTATGGTGACGCACTGTATTACTTTTCCATCAGCTACTGAGGTTATTATAACCGCTTTGTGGATTGAAATGAAGTGTGCCAAAAAGTAGTTTTAAAACCATCAAACTTTATTAATGAGTTTAAATACTACTTTTTTATATCGATTACACGTTGAAAAAAGAATTAAACTTATTTTTACGAATAGAAAAGGCGTATATACAACAATGTTCATTCTAACCTTAATTTTTGTTAAGGTAGATTAACCATAACCGACGCTCGGAAATTTGATGAAAAACTTGCGTCTATAGGGAGTAGTCGTGGGGGTAAGATCATGGGATGGGAATTTACTTTTTTAGTTATTGTTGGCTGCGCAGTTGTCAGTTTATGGCTTGTTTTACGAGATCATAAAATCTTTAAAAAACAGGTTTCTTTATCAGGCTTTGTGACAGAACGTCATATTGGCCATAGTGAAATTCAGTTCACCCTTCTGAGTGTTGAATGGACCGAGTCGATACACTTTATTCTCCCGCTTACGCAATCCATTGATAGCCTTAGAATTGGAGATTTTGTCCATGTAGAGTATGACCATATTCCTTTTTTACGGGTCAAACCGATTACCGTGCGTCGTCTTGAAATTGTCGAGCCGTGTTAAGTTTGCAGAGCCGTTTATTCCGCTCTCAATGTGGTATATTTAATGTGAGAGGTGATGGATATGGTGATGCAAAATTCTCATGGGGATTATAAATTGATTCAAATTCAGGACATTGTTGTCATTCGGACAATGGGTGCGTGGAATCAAGAATGTGTTCGAAATTATATAGAATCCTCTGAAGCGCATTTTGCAAAAGTAAAGAGCCTGCAGGTGGTGATCATAATCGATGTTTCATTGCTTGAAGGGATGACGCCTGATGCACTCATGCTGATGAATAGCTATAATTTACAATGTAAGGCCCGCAATATGTTTAGGAGCCAGGTCTATTATGCGCCGTCTTCTAACATTCTTTTGAAAATGGCGCTGACACTTTTGAAAGTGACTGACACAAAACAAATCTCTATAAAATCACCTAAAGCACTCAGAAGTTATTTGTCTAAAGAATTCAGTGAAAGTGTTATCTCCGAGGTTATGGCAGTCCTTGAATCTTCGGATTTAAACGAGTAAGGGTAAATAATGTACAAAAATCCTGTGAGGTGAAAAAATGCGTGGTCTAATAATGGGTAAATTTATGCCACTGCATTTTGGGCATATTGAAATGATAAAATTTGCACTAAAGCGCGTCAATGAGCTGATTATTCTTGTGGTTTTAAAGGATGCGGAGGCTATTGAAGGCGATATACGCGTCAAATGGCTACAGACGTATTTTGAAGGGCAAGAAAAAGTTAAAATCATTTCTTTTCATCACAGATTGCCCCATGATGGCAACTTTACTGTGGCCAATATGGACCGTTGGTGTGAGGCTATTGCAGAAGTTGTTCCGACCATTGATATGATTATTTCTTCAGAGTCTTACGGAGGCTATTTGGCCCAGTATTTAGGGGTGGATTTTTGTGTTTATGACCAAGAACGACAATCATTCCCTATTTCTGGGACGGACATTCGCAAAAATCCAGAGGCTTATTTTGAGTGGCTACCTGAGTGTGTCAAAGACTATTACATAAAGGAGAAGAAGCGTAATTGAGGAGGTTGCTGAAAAATATAAAAAAGACGCATTACCTTTGGCATGTGATGTGCCGAGGGTAACGCGTCTTTTGTGTAGGATTACTGACAATACAGCGCCAACAAATGGGCCGTATCTTCGAGGGCATTGACATGGGTGCGCTCCATGCCGTGAGAGGCGTGGACGCCTGGTCCGATGAGTGCGCCTTTTAGGTCGTTGCCACCGCGTAGAGCAGCTGAAACATCAGATCCATAGAAGGGGAAAACGTCTATGACAAAGTTGAGCGCACTCATTTCAGCCAATTCAATGAGTTTGCCTGTCATGTCATAATCATAGGGGCCAGAAGAATCTTTGGCACAGATGGATACTTTTTCTTCATTTCCGCCGAGGTCGAGGCCCATTGCGCCCATATCAACGGCAAGAAGTTCGTCGACTTCTGGTGGGATGCAGGCAGCGCCGTGACCGACTTCTTCGTAAGTGGACAAGAGGACCACTAAATTGTGAGCCGGTTTGAGGTTTCGGGCACTGAGGAATTCCAAATAGGCATAAATAGAAGCCACGCCGGCTTTGTCATCCAAGTGTCTCGATTTGATATAACCGTTGTCTAAAATTTCTGTTCTAGGGTCAAAAGAAATATAATCGCCAACGCGAATGCCAAGGGATTCAACTTCAGCTTTTGTGCTGACGATTTCGTCGATTCGAATTTCCATGTTCTCTTCACTGCGCTCTTGGGTCTTGGCATCGGGATTGACATGGACAGAGGGGCTAGTGGTGAGCACTGTCCCAGAAATCGCCTTTTGACCTCTGGGATGGACGAGGCAATATTCACCTTCTATAGTGCTAAAGGCATAGCCGCCGATAGTGGTGATGCGCAGGCGGCCATTGTCCTTAATAGAGCGAACCATGGCACCTAAAGTGTCTAAGTGTCCAGAGAGGCCGATTGTTTTTTCAGAAGAACGGCCTTCGATACGAATGAGAATATTGCCTTTTTTGTCTTGAGTGATTGGATACCCAAGCTCTTGAAATGCTTTTTTGACCTTTGGCACGATGAGGGGCATAAAGCCCGTTGGAGAGGGTGTCATCAAAATTTCCTTTAAGAACGCAAGTGTTTTAGGGTGGTTCATTATAAATTGCATTATCATCCTCCTATGCAAAAAATATTTTTATTTGAGTGAATGAGGCGTTGGATCATGGTTTCAGGATCGCCACCGGCTTTACTTTCTGTTCTTATTATACCACAATGGTTGACACTCTAATCTTGTTTTGAAAACTCAAAGAATGAATAGAAATGGACACCTGACCAAAATTTAATGGAATAAAAATATATTATTTGTTGCTTTGGGGGTATCATGTAGTTAAGGTAAGTAAAATATAAAGCAAAAGGAAGGCCAGATGGTGTGGCTTTTGGAATTTATGCGGATTATTTAAAGAAGGGCTTGCACAGCAAGCCCTTTTACGGAACCAGTAGAGAACTGACCAGTCGGTTCTGAACTAACGGAGGTTATTATGAGAAGCGTAATGAGTGGCATATTTGCAGTGATTATTGTTTTCAGTTTGTCTGGATGCGTTCAAAAGGCAACAGTGGCGCCACAAGTAGATACTTTGGCAGTCAAAGTCATGACGGTTGAAGGCAGTCAGCTCGAAAAAAAATTGACTTTTAGTGGAAGCGTTTTGGCCAAAAAAGAAGTGAGTATCTCGGCGGGGCTTGCAGGTGAAGTGTTGGAGAGACTCGAAAATGTGGGTTCTGTCGTGAGGAAGGATCAAGTCCTCCTTCGGCTTGATACGGAGAATGTGGACCGAAGCGTGGATCAAGCCAAAAGCGCATATGCTCTTGCTCAGGTAAATTTGAAATCCACTCGAGACCGTTATAATGATGCGGTTCTCAATTTGGAACGCAATAAAGCACTTTACGAGAGTGGAGGATTATCAAAGGCACAGTACGAACAAATTGAGGCATCTGCAAAGCCTTTCGTGGTAGAAAGTGCTGTGATTCAGCTGAATCAGGCAAAAATAGCCTATGATTCTGCTTTAAACACCTCTGAAAATGGGACGGTAAAGGCGCCATTTGATGGCGTTATTGCTGCATTGAGTCCAGAGGTTGGCTCTGTGATTGCCCCTGGGCAACCTATTGGTTCCATCGTAGACATTTCAAGTTTTAAGCTTTCCTTCGATGTAACAGAGCAACTGATTGGTCAAATTGATTTTGACACAGCTGTAAATGTGGTCATACCGGCGGTGGGTCCAAACGTTTTGACGGCGAAAATCACATCTATTGCGCCGTCCGCTCAAATGGGCACGAAGCTTTTCCCCATTGAAATCAGTTTTGAGAACCCAGGTCTTACGATTAAACAAGGGATGTTTGCAACAGTTGAACTGCTTCTTAAAAGCGATGCAGAGCGTGTCCTCGCCCCTTATGATGCTGTTCTCTATGATGAAACAGGTTATTATGTCATGGTCGTTGAAAATAACTTGCCAGTGAAGAAAACAGTGGTCTTAGGCGACGACAATGGGCAAGTGATAGAGATCATCAGTGGTATCACAGTGGGTGAGGAGCTGATTGTCAAAGGTCAAGCTTTCGTAAAAGTGGATAGCGTACTCAACATCATAAGGGGTGAATAGGATGAATATGTCTGAGATTTCTGTTCGACGTCCAGTCACTATTCTCATGGTCATGTTCATTGTGGTGATTATTGGTTTTATATCCCTCAGTAAGTTGCCTATAGATCTGTATCCCAATTTTGAAATACCTGTAGCCATTGTCAATACAGGCTATGAAGGTGTTGGGCCTCAAGAGATGGAGTCCTTGATTACAAAACCCATCGAAGGTGTCATCGGCACTGTGGAAAACATCAAAAATGTCACTTCTATCACCAGTGAAGGGCGTTCCATCGTCATTGCTGAATTTGAATTCGGCACTAATATGGAGTTCGCGTCCCTCAATATGCGTGAAAAAATCGATATGATCACCGGTTTTTTGCCTGATGGGGCAACGAAGCCTATGGTGCTTAAAATTGACCCTAATGCACAGCCTGTCCTTGAAGTATCCGTCGTAGGGGGGAATTTAGAAAAAACCCAGATTTTTGCTGAGGATATTTTGAAGTCGCGTTTTGAGAGAATAGAAGGCGTGGCCTCAGTGGATGTCAGTGGTGGTTACGAAAAAGAGGTGCGTATTCAACTGAAAGAGGCGGAGCTTTTGGCTTACGGCTTAGATCTAAACACGATTTCACAGGTATTGAGAGCAGAGAATATCAATTTGCCTGGGGGTACTGTGGATCAAGGGACAAGGTCTTTGACCATTCGAACCATCGGCGAGTTTAAGTCCATTGAAGATATTCGGAACCTTCCAATTCCACTCAGTACAGGGAAACGCGTCATGCTCAAGGAAATTGCTGACGTGAGTTTTGAATACAAGGCACTGGGCAGTATTTATAAAACCAATGGACAAAGCAGCATAAGCCTGAGTATTCAAAAGCAGTCTGGCGTCAATACTGTTCAAGTGGCAAGAAATATTAAGGCGGTTTATGAAAAGCTCAAAGCAGAATACCCTGAGTATACGTTCAATGTGTCTTCCGATCAGTCGGTTTTTATTGAAAAATCTATCGCAAACGTGACAAGCAGTGCTGTTTTTGGAGGCTTGTTGGCAATCCTGGTACTTTTCATTTTTCTCAGAAATATACGGTCGACCTTTATTATTGCCGTTTCCATCCCAATATCCATTATTGCAACGTTTATTCTTATTTACTATCAGGGAATTACCCTCAATCTGATGACCCTCGGCGGGCTAGCACTGGGAATAGGCATGCTGGTGGATAACTCCATTGTCGTCCTAGAGAATATTTATCGTTTTAGGCAAGAGGGGTATTCAAAATACGATGCTGCTATTAAAGGTGCTAAAGAGGTGGGAATGGCTGTTACAGCTTCTACACTGACAACCCTTGCGGTATTTTTGCCCATTACATTTGTTCAAGGAATCACCTCTACCATTTTTAGAGAACTTGCATTGACGGTTTCCTTTTCTCTGAGTGCATCTTTGATTGTGTCGCTGACGATAGTGCCCATGATGTCCTCTCAGTTGCTTCATATTGATTCAGAAATGGGAATGGCCCACCACGGTCGCGTCAAACTGCTCAACTGGATTTATGATAAGTTCGACGTGTTTTTCAAAAAAATCGAAGTCAGTTATGGAAAGCTTCTTAGAAGCAGTTTGAAGCATAGCAAAATAACGGCTTTTGTCGCCCTTAGCATCTTTGTTTTATCGCTCATCTGCATCCCTTTTGTTGGCGCAGAGTTTTTTCCAAGCTTGGATCAAGGGTCTTTTACCATAGATGTCTCACTTCCTACGGGCAGTGAATTGAAGGATACCAATGAAATCGTGTCCGCTATCGAGACCCATTTGGAAGGTTATACAGAAATCGAATCTGTATTCTCCTCCGTCGGTAAAAGTGGCAATCAATTTGTCGATAGAGTGGGGTCAAACGGCGCAAAAATAAGCGTCAATTTGGTCTCTTCAACCCTTAGAAATCGTTCTACGAAAGAAGTGACAGATGCTGTGCGGGGGTTTACAAAGACGCTGCCAGGTGCTGAAATCAAGCTTTCGGCCGCTGAAGCAGGTTTTGGAGGTATGGGTGGTAGCGCCGTGCAAATCACGGTCAAAGGTTTTGACCTTGATGAACTTAAACGCATTGGCGACGATATTGCAAAGATGGTTGAATCCGTTGAAGGTACCAGAGAAGTTGTCAGCAGCTTTGGAAAAGGTGTTGAAGAGGTTGTGATTCATATTGATCGCGAAAAAGCAAAGCTCTACGGACTCACGACGGCACAGATTGCATCTGCGGTTCAAACCTCAATTTCAGGTCAAGCATCCTCACAACTGAGGATGGGAGATACAGAAGTCGATATAACGGTGGTGGGAGATTCAAAGTACAAGATGAGTGTTGATCAGTTGAGACAGCTCAAGCTCAAAACCCCAATGGGGCAATTTATACCCCTTGAAGCAGTGTGCAGTATATCTATAGAAATCAGCCCTCTTGCCATCAACAGGAACAATCAATCACGCATTGTCACCATTTCGGGTCAAATTCTAAACCGCGATTTACAGAGCATTACAAAGGATATTCAGGTCAAGCTCGACAGCTACAAACTGCCTGACGATTATATTTTGACCTTTGGCGGACAGACTGAAGAAATGGTCAAAGCTTTCAAAGATTTGATAGTGGCCCTTATTTTGGCGATTGTCATCGTCTACATGGTTCTGGCAGCACAGTTTGAATCCTTGATTCATCCTTTTACCATTATTCTTTCGGTGCCATTATCCTTTTCGGGCGCAATCTTTGGCCTTTTATTGACAGGCAGAAATCTCAGTGTGCCGAGTTTCATCGGACTGATTATGCTGGCGGGGATTGTGGTCAATAATGCCATTGTCCTTGTGGATTACATCAATACCAGAAGGGGTCGTGGAGAGTCCATTGATGAAGCTATTTATGCGGCTGGCCCAATTCGGTTACGACCAATTCTCATGACGACACTGACAACAGTACTTGGGCTTATTCCACTCGCTCTCGGCATTGGTGAAGGGTCTGAGGCACAGGCGCCACTGGCAACGGTGGTTATATTTGGACTGTCCTTATCTACACTTTTGACACTTGTCTTTATTCCTGTGGTTTACAAGGCTTTTGATGGTATCGCGACCCGGTTAAAGAAAAAGTTAAAAGGAGTCAATGCCCATGCTGAAGAGTCAAACTAAAAAGGAAAAAATCTTAGAGGCCGCTTTTCTGGTCTATCGAGATGCTGGATTTTCAACGGTGCGGATGGAGGACATCGCCAAAAAGGCCGGTGTTGGCAAGGGCACTATGTACCAGTATTTTCGCAGCAAAGAGGACCTTCTAGAAGCGACAATTGAGAGTTGTATTTTGGGCTACACAGAGTATCTAGAGAACTTGTTTGGGTCCAAGATTTCTTTTGAAACGTGTCTTTTTGAGTGGGTTGAATTTCACCGCTATGCCATGAGCCAGAGTGATGGCATGATGGAACTCATGCACAGTGAGGGATTTGCCCTTTCTAAGGAACTCAAAGAAAAGCTTATAAGTCATCGTCATAAGCTTTATGCACTGATGGATCTAAAAATCAAGGAAAGTATAGCCCTTGAAATCTTTCCAAAGACGACGGATTCGGCCATGGTACTGGCCATGCTCTTCGGCACGATTACGCATTATTATATTCCAGAAGACTGTAAAAGGCAGGTCCAGGAACGCAGTACAGAAGCCTTCGTCAAGCACATGATGGCGTTATTGACTGTGTCGGCGAAATAAAAATATATCAAAAGGATAAGGAGATTGAGATGGATCATTTAAAAGCACTAGAATCCTTTAAAACGATCGTTAAAGAGCTCGAGCAAATGCACGCCCTCGCCGCGTTAGTGGGCTGGGATGACTGGATGGGTCTGCCTGAAAAAGGGATAGATTTTAGAGATGAAACCAGAGCGTATTTGGAAAACAAGCGTCTGGATTTAATCAAGTCTCAAGAACTCACAGAGGCTATAGAAGAATTGACTCAGGATGAGCCCTCACTCAATCTTGTTGACCGTGCAGTGCTCAGAGAGGTCAAAAGGGAAAAACGCATGGCAGAGTGCTTGCCCCAGGAGCGTTTGGTGGCTTTTGAAGCTGTCAAAGCTACTGCACAGCGCGTTTGGCAGGAAGCGCATCACACTTCAAATTATGCGCTTTTTAAACCTTATCTGAAACAAGTTATTGAGTTCAATAGAGAGTTGTCTCTGGCGCTCAGCGGAGAGGGTCACATTTTGGATCCGCTGATGGATATTTTGGACCCGGGTGCAACGGTGGTGATCACTGACCGCGTGTTTGAGGATTTGAAAAGAGGCTTGGTCGATTTACTCAAAGATATTCGGAAAAGTGAAAAGGTTGTCAATGAGGATTTCTTGAATTTCGAATTCGACGAAAGACAATTGGCCTCATTTTGTCAAAAGCTTGTTGAGACACTGGGATATGATCCAATTGCTGGTGGCTATGCGAAGACGCTTCACCCTTTTACGTCTTCACTGGGTCCTGTTGATGCCCGCATTACAACAAATTACAGTTGTTTTACGGCGGGTTTGTTTGCCCTCATCCACGAAGCGGGCCACGGAATGTACGCCCAAGGTGGCGGAAAAGAAGCCATGGAATCTTCCCTCTGGGGAGGCCTCAACGGCGCAATGCATGAGTCCCAGTCAAGGCTCTACGAAAATATCATCGGTAGAAGCTATAGTTTTTGGAAGTATTACTTTCCCATTCTGCAAGAGGCGCTTCCGCATTTTGAAAATGTATCCCTCGATACATTTTACAGCGCCATCAACGCTGTTAAATCCTCACTGATTCGTGTCCAGGCCGATGAAGTGACCTATTCACTCCACGTGATTATTCGCTACGAACTTGAAAAAAGGCTATTGGAAGAGGATTTGAGCGTTGACGATTTGCCGGAGGCATGGAATAACGCCTATGAAGCCTACTTGGGCATACGTCCGTCGAATGACCGAGAAGGAGTCCTTCAGGACGTTCATTGGTCGTGCGGCTATTTTGGTTATTTCCAAAGCTACAGTTTGGGCAATATGTACTCAGCACAGATTTTTGATGCCATGAAGGCTGATTTAGGATCGGTGGACGAAATGGTCGCCCGAGGTGAGTTTGTGGGAATCAGAGAATGGCTCAGAGCAAAAATTCATCAGTATGGAGGCATCTATACACCTGTGGAGCTTATTGTCAAAGCCACTGGCAGACCTTTAGAGGCGTCGCATTACCTGAATTACTTGAGCGAGAAATACCATAAGCTCTATAACTAACGGGAGGATTCATGTCACAGATGCGCAAGTGGGTTAAGGCATTACAGCTTCAAAAAATAATAGCCCTTTCTGCGCCAGTGATGCTATCGACTCTTCTCCAAAGTTTATTTGGGACTGTGGATTTGATTTTTATTGCGCGCATTGGAACGGTAGAGGCTGCAGCTGCGTCTATGTCCTTTTCTTTCTTTTGGATGCTGATCGGCCTTACAGGGTTTGTAACTGCAGGCACCCTCGCCTATGTCTCTCGGAATGTAGGCAGGGGGGACTTGGATGCAATGCGGCGGGTCATACGGCACACCGATGGTATGGCGCTGATTATGAGTGTGGTTTTGAGCGGACTCCTTTTGGTGGGTCTTGAACCAATTTTCAGGATTATTTTCAATGCCAATGACGCAGTGACTAAAGCTTCAATGGCTTATTTGTCTATTATACTCTTGGGTTTTCCCTTTGTTTTTTTAGCGGCCAATCAGCGAACCGCGCTACAGGCAACGGGTCAAACCTTTAAACCCCTCGTCTATTTTGGCATAGGAAACGCCATCAATATTATTTTGGACCCCCTTTTGATTTTTACTTTTCGTATGGGCATCGCAGGGGCCGCAGTGGCAACTGTCATTGCAAACGCAGTTACTTGGGCGCTTATGTCACATGAAATTCTCAAAATCAGCTATGACGGCAAGTTGAAGAATTATTTCCGCACAAAACTTCTCCCTAAAGCGGACATGGTGGAGATTTTAATTCTTGGATTTTGGGATACCCTTCAAGCGATTGCTCGGCCTATTACGGGGCTACTGATGTTTAGGATAGTCTTTGAAGCAGGAAAAGAGGTGGCCACAGCAGCTTTTGGTATTGGTGGGCAGCTTTTCAATTATACGTTTATTATTCTCAGCGGCCTTTCTGTTGGGCTCTCTGTCCTTACTGGTCAAAGCCTGGGCGAGAAAAACGGTCAAATCAACAAACAGCTAGTGGTTGAGGGACTTCTTTTAGCAGGTCTTAATATGGCGCTCTTTGCACTGCCTTTTACAATTTTGTCGGGTCCCATTTTAGGTCTTTTTACAAAAGACCCTGCACTTATAAGCGCGTGCCAAAATTATTTGCTCTGGATTTATCCTGGGCTTTTGTTTGTGATCTTCCCCATTATTCTCGGTGGAGTCCTCAGAGGTGCGGGCAACACCAAAATACCCATGGTGGCATCCCTTGTTTCAAACGTCGTGTTTAAACTGCCAGCAGCCCTTATTCTATCGAAGATCTTCTATTCCGCAGTCAATGGTGTTTGGCTTGCAATCGCCTTGTCTGTCGTCATAGAAGCGGGCATAATACTCTACTTTTATCAAAAGGGCAACTGGATAAACGAGAAGATATAAAAACGAACGTCAAAGATTTTGAGAGGGCTTATGAACGATGAGAACAACAAGCATAACGCTAAGGACGCCAAGTACGCGAAGAAGCGCAAAGGTGATTCGATAGAAAGGGCGTTTTATTTGATTGTTACTTCCGAAAGAAATGCCTATTTTGTTGGAATTAAATGGGTTTGATTAAGAATATTAGCACCCCTTTGCGTTCTTGGCGTCCTTCGCAGTGAGGCTTTTTTCTGTCTCCAGTAGCGAACTCCAACCCCTTTAAAAAACAACAAAAGAGGGCTATATCAAAAATTTTTTTGATATAGCCCTCTTTCATTAATGAGTTTTTAAAATGTTTTATCTTATTCTTTCTCCTTCTGCGCTCCAAAGGAGCATTCGGCCAGCGAAGCGATTCGGCGGGGATGGATTGACTTTTGATGCAGCCGCTTTTCATTATTTTTTAGGTGCAGTTCTCGGTTTTTTGGGGCGCTGTGGGTGTGGTGCAAAGGGGCGTTTTGGCCTCTGTGGCTTAGTCTTTGGCTTTTGAGAAATACCTTCTGTTTTGACGGAGTTTGCCACTGCGCTGAACAGTTCTGCAATTTCGTCTTTTGTCAAATGGCGCCACTTGCCTAAGGGCAGGTCTTTGAGCTGAATATGCATAATGCGGATTCTTTTGAGTTTGATGACATCGTAGCCAAAGTACTCACACATTCTTCTGATTTGACGATTGAGGCCTTCTGTCAGGACAATTTTAAAACTTGTTTGATTTAAGGGCTTGATGATGCAAGGCTTTGTAATGGTGCCCAGTATGGGAACGCCTTTGCCCATGCCTTCTACAAAAGCTTCTGTCATGGGTTTGTCCAAGGTGACGGTGTATTCTTTCTCGTGGGCATTGCCAGCCCTCAGAATCTTATTGACGATATCGCCGTCATTGGTCAAAAGAATAAGGCCCTCGGAATCTTTGTCAAGACGACCGATGGGGAATATGCGTTTTGAGTAATTGACGAAGTCGATAATGTTGTTGGCTTCCTCTGTGTCTGTTGTGGAAATAACGCCGACAGGTTTGTTGAATGCGAGGTAAACAGGCATTACTTCGCCCCGAATGGGTTTGCCGTCGATTTTCACAAAGTCATTGGGGAGGACTTGGCTGCCTATTTCTGCAACTTGTCCATTGATGGTGACGCGTTTTTCTTCAACGAGCTTGTCAGCTTCACGTCTTGAGCAGACGCCACGGTCACTGATGAATTTATTGATCCGCATTGTTTCGTTTTTTTGATCCATATTAATCTCCTTTAATGCTTCTTTTGTAGAGGGTCCTTAGTTGAGAAGGTCTCTTTCGATGTCTTTTAAAATGCGTCTCAGTTCATCTTGATCCAAATCAAAGAAAATTTTGTTTTGTGGGCCGCTTTCTGCACGAATGAGGCGAAGCACGATGAATTTATTGAGATGGTGCGAAATAGTCGCTGGGGTCAAATTAAAGTGCTTTGCCAGCTCGTTTCCGTACCACTTTTGCTTATTGAGAAGTTTGAGGATTTCATAGCGCGTCGGATCAGAAATCAGTTTGATAAAAGCTTGGAGGTCTACCCTTCGGGCTTCTTTTTCGATTTGACCACGAACGTCAACGCCAAAGAGCAAAATATGATGGCTATGCAGAAAAATCACAGACTCTGATGTGACGTAGAGAATGTAGTATCTAAAGTCCTCCAAAGCTTTGGTTTGATCAGAGTAATTGACCATCGTCACTTGTTTGACGAACTGCTCGGGAGTATCGAGGAGTTGTTGATTGCAAATAGACATTTCTTTTTCAATGTCTGCATAGGACTCTGGAGTGAAAAAACGTTCTTTGAAAAGGGGATAGAGAATATCAAGGGCATTTGAAATCCGATTCATAATTTCATGAGGAGCGTTTAGTATTTCCATGAAGATTTGAAGGGTATCCTCAGTCACTTCATCGCTTTTCTCAATGAGAATCTCTTTAATGAGGGTGCGAATGTCGGTTAAGTTTTGATCTTTAGTCAGAGGTAGACCATAATGAAAATTGAGTTCCTCAAGAACACCTTGGTAATCCAGAGACCGCAAAAAGGCAGTCAAATGATCTTGTTTTGAAGCCATACTGATGAGAAAGAAAACAAATTTTGTGTTTTTTAAAAAAAGTTTGGCATCTTGACGGACAAAAAGTGTTAATTCTGTATCGAAAATAGTATCCCATTTTTTTTGCAAATTTTCGTAAGGTGTTTGGTCAGCGTCGTCCTCAGTAATCAACCAGTTTTGGGTATATGCAGATGCGGAAACAAGTAAATCTATCATGTCACTATAGTGTATTTTTTGCATAAAATCTCCTTGTGTAGCCAGTGTCATACCCTATAATAACATTAGGATACAGTGGCGTCAATGGAGAGGTTAGATGGACGTCTAACCTTTGACTGTTCATTTCCTATTGTCATTCCTATCCCTTGGGGACTATAATAGGAGTGCGTCCGACACTTTGCACCTGAAAGGAACTTTATGTTTGAGACCTATAAAAATTTACCAAAGACCATATATGTACTTTTTTTTGTTCAGATTATCAATCGATTGGGGGAGTTTGTCTTTCCGTTTTTTACGTTTTACTTGACTCAAAAGCTGGGTATGTCTGCGGCTGAAACCAGTTTATTCGTCATGCTCGCCCCTATGACCTTTATTCCGGGCAATTTCTTAGGTGGATACCTTGCGGATGCTCTCGGGCGAAAGAAGGCTTATTTATTGACACAAAGCACAGCAGCGCTGATGCTGCTTCCCTGTGCTTTTTTGCCCACAGGGATTTTGAATGTAATTTTAATCCTTGGAGCCACTTTTTTTGGCAGTGCAGTTCGACCGGCCATTAGCGCCATGATTGCTGATGAACTTCCAGCTAGCGAAAGGCATAGAGGGTTTTCTCTTTCCTACATGGGCATCAATATTGGCGTTGCCATAGGTCCTTTGTTGGCAGGTTTTTTGTTTGAAAATGCAATGTGGTTGTTTTTCCTTGGCGATGTTCTGACATCTTTCATCGCTGTTATTCTGGTATTTGTAATGGTTCCTCCCAAAAGTGAGAGCTACGATGAAAAGCACTTGTTGGCCTCTGAAAAAAACGAATCAGGCGGCGTCATCAAAGCGCTACTGGACCGTCCCTTGTTTTTGGGTTTTATTTTTGTAGGAATTCTTTACAGCGTAGTCTACACTCAAATAAATTTTTTGTTGCCCCTGACTTTGACGGGTTTGTTTGCTGGTAAGGGTGCACTTTATTTCGGCATTATGATGAGTGTAAACGCAGTGACTGTTGTGGTCATGACACTGCCCATGACCCACCTGATGAATGGCAGAAGACCCCTTTTGGGCATAGCCCTGACAGGCATCATTTATGCCGTTGGTTTTGGAATGATTCCAAGTCTTCGGTCAATTATAGGTTTTTGTATCTCGACTTTTATTTGGACACTTGGAGAAGTGCTTGTGAGCATGTATTCAGGGGTTTTAACCGCCAATTATTCCCCTGTCAACCTGAGGGGTAGTTTTAGTGCGGTCAGTTCACTGTCGTGGTCCATTGGCGGAGCTCTTGGCACCCTCATGGCCGGAAAACTCTTTGGGTTCATCGGTACAAGTACGCTTTGGTACGGCATCTCCGCCCTAGCACTTATAGGGGCTGGTCTAGGATATGCCCTTTTGAAAGCAGAGAATAAGCAGGATAAAAGTGCAAAAGTGTGATAGTATGGAGTTAACAAGAAATGGAGGTTTGAGATGAAAAAATCAATCGTTTTAGGTGTGGTACTTTGTCTCGTTATGTTCTTTTCAAATTTTGTAGGGAGTTACGCTTATGTTGCAGAGCCCCAGTGGGTGCTCGTAAAAGTCATTGATTTTCCCAACACAGAACAATTTGACGTGGCCAACAAGTCAGAGGTTTATCATACCCAGGCCACTTATGGGCGCGGGGCCTATGGTGCAGTCACAGAATACATTGGGGATACAGATACCTACTATAATCCACCCACTATCCATGGGGAATCCTTGACTATTCAAGCCAATTGGA
Source organism: Peptostreptococcales bacterium (assembly GCA_038240675.1). Classification (GTDB taxonomy): domain Bacteria; phylum Bacillota; class Clostridia; order Peptostreptococcales; family Acidaminobacteraceae; genus JBBRGL01. The sequence goes on along the minus strand of JBBRGL010000004.1, from coordinate 5,246 downwards.
CTATTCCGCCTTCATCAATCAAAAAAGATCAAGTCGTTTCTTTAAATCTAACATTGTCTGCAGTCAATAATCAGTCAGCTTTTAAGTTTGGAAGTAGTTCAGCTGCCTGGCTTGGCAATACACGCCTTGTCACAAAAGACAACAAGAGCAACTTTGAGATCACTTTTAATAATCAGTATGCCACTCAAAATCAAACAGTGACCACCGTTCTAGGCACTGGAACTGAAGGTCAACAAAAGGTCATTGAGTTGAATTTTTATTGTGGCCTCAGTATGTATACGCAATATGTCTATGAGTGGTCTTCTACAAAAGTGCCCATTAGTCCAACGCTTCCAGTAGTAAAGCCACAACCTGTAGTTGTTCCTACAACTGTACCTACAACTGTTCCTGCACCTCAACTCCCTCCAGATTCTAAGTATAAAGACACAGGCCTACGATTTTCAGATCTTGGCGGTGAAGTGATTATCCGACATGATGATGAGGATGTCTGGGAATTAGCCGAAATGGATACAATTATTTGTGAACGAGACCATATAAAAACAGCCTATAATTCTGGCGCGGTCATTGCCATGACAGACATGACGACCTTTCTTATGAAAGAAGATTCAGAGGTGATTGCTCCGGGTCCTGTTCAAAAGGACAGTAAAATCGATTTGGTATTGGGCAATATTTATATCAATGCAAAAAAGATGATCTTAGATGGCACCATGGAAGTGGAAATGTCTCAAGCGGTTGCGGGAATCAAAGGGACCACTTTTGTGCTAAATGAAACAGGCAGTGCGTCAACCCTTATGGTCTTGGAAGGTATAGTTCAGTTCACTTCTAAAAAATCGGGAACAGTTGTCGCTGTGAGTGCAGGAGAGATGGCCGTTGCCGATGCAACAGGCACAATCACGAAGAGCAATTTGAATATCAATACGGAAGCTAAAAAGTGGGATAAAACCATTATTGAACTGCTCATCAACAATAAATTGATGAAAGTCAATGGCGTACTAAGCGAAATCGATCCAGGCCGGATGACAGTGCCTGTTATTTTGAACAAACGTACACTGATTCCAATTAGAGCTGTTTTTGAAGCTCTTGGCGGAACTGTAGGGTATCAGTCGGGTGAGAAGAAGATCCTGCTGACTTTAGGGGACAAGAAGCTTGAAATGTGGATTGATAAAACGGCACTAAATATGAATAACGTGGCTAAAACAACGGATGTAGCGCCAGTTATTATGGATGGAAGAACCATGGTACCCCTCAGATTTGTCGTCGAGAATTTTGGATTTGAAGTGCAGTGGAAAGCCACAGAGAAAAAAATCGTCATTCAATAAAGGTTTTAAGCATCTCACGTTTTAGTGAATCATTTTTATAAACAAAAGGAGACCCGCTAAACCAGGTCTCCTTTGTTATTTCAATCATTTTCTTACTTATGCGTTCAATTCTGTAATCAATGCTTCGATGTCCATGCCGTGGATATCGGCAGCTTGCTCTAAGGTTTCGCTTTGTGAAGAAGGGCAACCGAGGCAGCCCATGCCGTTTGAAATGAGGATAGAAGCACTTGTAGGTTTGACTCTTAAGATTTCTGCAATGACCATGTCTTTTGTGATATTCATTTGAATTCTCCTTTAATTTTGAGTGATGGTATTGATGTAGAGTGCTTCTGCATCAGGTGCGGCGGTTGTCAAGGTAAAATCTAGTGGGGGATTGGCCTCAGAAAGCAGTGCCGAAATCAAGACGCTTTTCAAGGCGTAATACGTTGAAATTTCACCGTCTACCTTTTCAAAATAGTTTTGATGGAGGCACTGATAGGCATCCCAACGAATATGAGTAGCATCTTGTGAGACAATTTGATGCACGCGGTCACAAGGCATACCTTCTAAAAGAATATCGTGAATTTTTTTGAATGCCATTTCGGGTGTTATAGCGCCGTTTAAGGCGTAAATCGGAATAAGCGATTTCCCAATGGCTTTATAGACCTCTTCTAGTTGGGAAAGTCCATTTGGTTTGTGCTGAATGACATAGGTAATCAGTGCTGCTGAGCGCTGTTCTGTTTGATGGATACGTCCTTGAAGCCAGCCGTGAATATTGTTGACGTCGATGAGGTCCTCGATTGCTTCATCGCCTAGAGGCGTACCGATGGATTTGTACAGATTGGTCAAGAAAGGTTGATCTGCAGGATCTGTAGCCAAGTTAAAAGCGGCTATGATTTCTTTTTCGATGGATTCAGAAAGTTTGACTTTGTTAAACAACCAGCTGTGGATTGGTGCGAGAAATTTACTCATGTGGATCTCCTTTGTCTTTATAATTCCATTTCTGTTTCTAGGGCTACAGGGGAGTTTTGATGGTCCAAACGCTTCAAGTTGTAGATTTCAAAGACGCCTTCTTTAAAAGTTGAAAGGCCAATGGCATCCATAAATGGTCCGAGTTTTGTGCCCAGTTCTGCGTGCTGACAGTAGTAATCATAGATGCTTTCAACCATGTCATAAGCTTCTTCATCATTCAGATTGCGCGCGATTTCGTCTGACAACCGCTGGTGATAACCTGCACTACCGCCACAGACGATGATGTAGCCTTGCTCGTCGGCAAGAACGCCGATATCCTTGGCATGAACGCTGGTGCAGCCATTGAGACAACCTGTTACGCCAATTTTGGTGCGGTTGGGTGCTTTTGCGCCGTAATATCTTTTTTCTATGGCCATTCCGAGTTTGAGAGAATTCTGTTTGCCGCGCTTGCAAAATGCAGCAGGGCAAACTTCTGTATTTTTGACGGAGTAAGGAGAGAGGACTGCGGGCTCCATTCCAAGTGCATCCCATACTTTGTTGACATCCATTTCTTTCAGTCCGAGGATCATAATGCGTTGACCAGAAGTGATTTTTAAGGTGCCGTGATAGGTTCTGGCAACTGCACTGATTTTTTCAAGGATATCGGGTGTCACAAATCCCCCTGGAATACGAGGGGTGATGGCAAATACGCGGTCGTTGGTTCTTACCTTTTGGAGTGTGGCATAGCGTGGCTTTTCCATGAGGCCTCCTTCATCAGCTTCGATAGTTTTAGTATAGGTTAAAAAAATGATGTTGACGGTAACCTAAGTTACAGAAATCAATAAATCCTATTGAAATAGTAGGATATAATGCAAAAAAACTACTTTTCCGACCAGCCGAGTCTACACATTAGCGGCTGTGCGTAAAAGCAGTTACTCGTTACACTATTATTACCCCTGAATTTGTTCCATAATCGTTTTGTTGCGCTGAACAAACTGAAATACAGCCACACCTATGGCCATGACGACGGCTTCACCCGCTGCAACGGAGATCATAGAAGGCACTAAGGGAAGGCCGAGGACATAATTGAGCATCCAGCCGACGACTATGCCATTGATGACGATAGGCCAAATACAGGACAAAATCATGACCGGTAGAGTCTGTCCAAATTTTTCTCGTGTATAGTGAATGAGGGTTACAGCGAGCAGAGTTGCAAAGGTGCCTGCAAAAACGTCAATCAACCCTAGGTTGCTCCCTAAAAAATTAGCGAGAAGGGTTCCGAGGGTCAATGCAAAAATATATCTGGGATTAAAGAAACAGAGGAGAACGAGAACTTCGGAAAGACGAAACTGAATGGGCCCAAAAGCGAGAGGGGCAATTAAAAGTGTAATGACGACATACGCAGCGGCAATGATGGCCATTTTTACGAGGTGTTTACTAGTCATAATGAAATAGAGCTCCTTTAGTCATTAAGTAGGCCGACCCTACTGATACACTGTCAAAGATGCGAAGTACAGTGCATGGATGTACGCAGTGAATGCGATTGTCGAATAGCGTTAAAAAAATTGACGAAGGTTTGTGTAGGCTTAATTCTAACATGGGATATAAGATAATGTCAAAAAAATCTCCAAATCTGTGATTTGACTCTTTTAACGATAAGCGATAATGTCCTATTGTAACACAAGGAATTATGTCTTCTGAATAGCAGATTGATTGGGGTGTCAAAAGCCCTTAGTTGATTCTATTCATACTGCATATAGTTCCGGATTGTTCAACTGGAACTATATGCAGTATGAATATTTGAGAAACTTGCTTTTGACACTCAAATCAAGATTTCAGTATCGACTTTCGGTTTTAGCAATCAGCATCATACACTAAATGCAACACTCAAATCATGAGCATAAAGTGACCTAAACTGGTCTCGACCCCAAAACAATCTCTCCCATACAACCGTCCCACAACCGTCCCACGCGAAGCGCTGAACTGCCCCACAACTACCGTCTCACTACCGTCCCACGCGAAGCGCCGAACAACCCTTTCGATTCACTATGCCATACGAATGTTGTGGTATTTCAGGACATTTTCGAATACACATCACAAAAAATCTCCAAATCTGTGATTTGACCTGAGAAGTCATTGAAGTGTCGGCAGAAATAGTTTACCATACAAGCATAGAGTATTCAGTAATGAGGAGGTTTTTGTGAGTCCATATGAGATTATCATGCTATTATGTTTTGGTGCAGCTTGGCCTTTTTCTATCCACAAATCCTATTATTCAAAATCCATTGCTGGTAAAAGCAGTATGTTCTTAATTATACTCTTGGTGGGGTATATCGCGGGAATACTCAATAAGGTTTTTTACAGCTATGATGGCGTGATTTTTCTCTACATCATCAACTTTTGCATGGTGTCCATTGATCTTTTTTTATACTATCGAAACAAAAAAATAAGGGATATTTAAACAAAATGAGGTGGGCTAAAAGATGGCTCCCCTCATTTTGGCAAAAAAAGTCCTTTAAGCGGGGGGGCTTAAAGGGATAATTAGGGGAGAGTTAATGAATAACTCTATTACACTTATACCCACTTTTCAAAGTTTAAACACTTTGTCTTTTCTGTTACTTACTTTTTTTTTTTTCTGTTAAAGTGGTAGTATAAACTATTTTAGTGAGTAATGAATGGAGGATGTTCATGAAACGAATAAAAGGGATAATTTTGGTGCTTGTGGGTCTTCTGTTCACTGCTTGTTATCCTGTTAGCAATGTTGAAAAAGAGTTGGTACCGCCCTACGCAGGGACGGAATCCGAAGCGCTGAGAGAAATCATCAGCACTAAATACCCAAACTTTGTCTATCACGATGCCCTTTCAAATCAAGAGGACACAACGGAGGTGAGGGTGGAGGGTTTTAAAGGCAAAATGAACAGCTCTTATGTCCTCATACACGAACAGAACAAAGGCCCTATGCACCTGCTTGTTTTCTTAGAGGAAAATACGAGTGCC
>JBBRGL010000003.1:0-23926 GCA_038240675.1 Peptostreptococcales bacterium | reverse complement strand
GGGGGGGCGCCCCCCCCACCCCCACCCCACAATAAAAAAAAAAAAAAACCCAGGATTCGCACGGTGCAGTCAATCCAGTTTAAGATGGAAGGCTCTATGCTTGAAATACGCATTCAAGCCGATGGATTTTTGTACAATATGGTAAGGCGTATGGTAACGGTCCTTATAGAAAGCGGTTTGGGGCAGCTATCCATCGCTAACCTCAAAAAAGCCATGGAAAGTGGCGACAGGAGTGTTTTGACCTACCAAGTACCCCCTCAAGGGCTGTTTTTAAAAGAAGTACGTTATGAAAATATGTAAGGCTAGATTGTTTTAACTGTGCGGTAAATCATACGAAGCACTGCACACAATGAGAATTTGGCGAGGTGAATGAATGGATATTGCTTTTGAATCGCAGTTAGCACAGCTCAAAAATGTCCAGGAGCGCATAACTGCCCTAATGGCATATGTTGACGCAAATCAACGCAAGAATCCTGACGACGCGGTTTTTTACGGTGAAATCCTACTGCAAGAAATCGAGTTTTCTTCCAATGTAGAGGAAAGAGCAAGCGCTTATTGCCTTTGTGGTCGCAGTTGTTGGTTTCGGTCGAATCTTGAAGAGGCCCAAAAGCACTTTGAAAAATCCCTCGAAATAGCGATGGAGGCCAATTTGCCTTATTATATGGTGCAGTCCCTCACTGGTCTAGGTAACGTCTTTGCGGACCGAGAGGAGTTTGACGAGGCCCTCAAATACTATTTTGAGGCTTTAAAAAATGCTGAAGCAAACTCTGTGACAGAATACATGGTCGCTGTTAACAACAATATGGGGGAAGTCTATAAATTTTTCAAAGCTTATGATAAAGCTTTAGAGCATTATCAAATGGCTGAGCATTACATTGACGATGAAACTATTTTGAAAAACCCCAATATCCAAATTATTGTCAAAGAAAATATCGGTGAGATTTATCACGCTACGGGAAAGATACCAGATGCGCGCGTGATTTTACTGGAGTGTATCGAAAAATTTGAAGTCTTGGAGAACTATGTCTCTCTCGCATCGACCTATAAAAACCTTGCAGAACTAGAGTATAAAGAAAGTAATCTGGAGACGGCCCTTGATTATTTCAAGACGAGCAATGCGTATTATAAAAAAATACACGATTGGGTGAACCATATCCCTATGTTGATCTCCTATGCCAAAATACTGGTGGCAATAGGACGTGATGATGAGGCTGAAAGTCATTTACTCAGTGCGCTGGATTATGCCAATGCTTTGAAACAGCCCTATTTGTTGTCGAAGATCACAAGCGCCTTAGCGAGCTTTTATGAACTCCATTCCCGCTATGAAGTGGCACTTAAACTCTACAAAGACTTTCATGACAACGAGAAGAAAAGCGACCGAATCAAGACCAATCAGCGCCTTGATAACATAAAGGCCCGCTTTGAATCCGAAGAAAGCAGTCGCAGAACAGAGCATTATAGAACGGCTAGCAACGTCTAGAAAGAACGTACTGAAGATTTGGAAAAAGCCTACGAGCGCATTTCTTTCATCAGCAATATGGGGAAGCGGTTGACCTCGACTTTGGATTTGGCAGCTATATATGACTATATGTATAGTAGTTTAGGGCGCATTATGCCTGTAGATGGTTTTTTGATGAGTGTCATTGATGAAAATTTGGAGAGACTCGATATTCAACTCTATATGGAAGACAAGCAGAAAATGAAACTGGATTCGGTGGATATCCACAACAAGGCAAGTTTGCTTGGGTGGTGCTTTCTGAATAACAAAGAGATTTTTAGCGGCAATATTTTGGTGGATTATGAATCCTATATCAATGAAAAATTGCTTTATGCAGGCGATCCCTTGATGCAGTCTGTCATTTATATTCCGATTCAATTCCAAGGCAAGGCCATGGGCGTACTTTCTGTGCAAAGCAAGAAACAGCAAGCTTTTGATGAATATCATTTAGAACTTTTGAAGGCGCTAAGCGCTTACCTCGCCATCGCGATCAACAATGCCGTCAAGTCCAAAGTACTGGTTGACGAAATTGAAATGCGTAAATCGGCACAGCTTGAGCTGGAAACCCTGAACAATCACTTGAAGGACTTATCAGAAAGAGATGGACTCACAGGGGTGGCCAATCGGCACCGGTTAGAGGCTCATCTCAAGGAGCTTGCTATGCAGCGCAACCAAACTATCTATGCCTATATGATCGACATCGATTTTTTCAAAAATTACAACGATACTTACGGCCATTTAAAAGGGGACGAAGTCCTCATTGAAGTGGCGCAAGTCTTAGAGCATACTTTTGCAAAATTCAACGGTTTTTTTGCGCGTTACGGTGGTGAAGAATTTGTGGGTATTTTGAAGGACATGAGTTTCGAAGAGGCGAAGTTGTTCACTGAGACGGCTCTTGGTGTGGTACGGGCCCTTAAAATTCCGCATGAAGGTTCGATTTTGGGAGAGCTGACGATTAGCCTAGGAATGGCGACCAACAGTAAGTCTATGACTTTTGATAAAACCATTAGTTATGCGGACCGCGCCCTGTATCTCTCAAAGAGGACGGGTCGCAATAAGGCCAGTATACATGAGTAGAGGGGAATGTCCCTTCGGGACGCCGAATGTCCCTTTGGGACGCCGAATATCCCTTCGGGACGCCGAATATCCCTTCGGGACGCCGAATGTCCCTTTGGAGCGCAGAAGTTTTAAATCTACTTTAAGACAACAAAATTAAAGGCCGTATCAAAAATTTTTAATTTTGATACGGCCTATACGATTTTAAGTGAAAGTGAGCGCTGTTAGATGAGGAGGTCTATTTCTTGAATCATGAGGGTTTTGCCTGATTCGGTTAGGGCTATTCCGCTGTCTCTCAGCTTGCCAACTTGACTTGTTTCGGAATAGAGATCAAGGCCTGTGGACACGTTTCCAAGATAAATAGCGCCGACATTACGGTCGATTAAGCCTATGAGAGAATCAGAGCCGTCAGGATTTTTAGACCAGAGTTTTAAATCATTAAAAACAGCGTCGTTTTCATCAATCCAACCATTTTGATCATCATCGTAAGCGCGGAGTTCAGAGAAGCCTGAATTAGTCCTAGGCCCGAATAATTCACTGCCGTTATCAATGCGGCCATTGTTATTTTTGTCGATACTGAGGAAGGCCGAGTCGGATTTAAAGTGGTGAAGGGTCGTCTGAGTGCCGTTCGACAATAGATCAAATTCAAATGTGGTTTGATCAAAGGCAGTAACTGCTTGGTCAAAATTGATGACAAGGGGATCTTTGAGGGCTTGACCCATGCGAATCTGTGTTTGTGAAGACTGGACAAAAGTCTGATCTACGTGAAAGGTCGCTGAGAAAGAAATTTCTTTGCCATCAGACGTTCTCACGAAACCACTTGCGTTAAAGTCCACTGTTGTGCGCGTGGCTTTTTCTTCTTGTCGATTGTAGATCAGTCCAAAATTCTCAGAGGGACGACTTTGAGGATTTGAAACACCTTGCCCCTTGGCGTCGTAACCGACAGCTTTTTTGCTGCCTTTTGGGATTTTGAATTTAAAGTCTTTCCCCGTCATAATCTTGATGAATTCTTCCACCATTTGAATTTTCAGCTTGTCCGTTTCAGAGAGCGGAAAGAGATCTTCGCCTTCTAAAGCATCAGTGCTAGTAAGGGCAAGACCCTGAGGTTGATTCAGGGGCGGAAGGGATTTTGGTGTTTCTTGGGCTTCTGTAAACCAAATTTGTAAATCTTCTTTGACAGAATGAAACGATTTTTGTTGACTGCTTCCTTGCAGGTTAACGGTATAGCTGTCGATTTTCATATTCACACCTCCATGTGACTGAACACTCCGCTTCATAGGGAACAGGCGGAAAAACACCTCGTAACACTTTATGATAATATCGACACAATAATGAATTTGTTGAGGGGTATAGAGCACTATTTTAAGTGAAAAAGGAGAAAATTATGAATTATGATGTCATCGTTGTAGGGGCTGGTCCAGCGGGACTGATGGCGGCTTACACCACAGGAAGTCAAGGGCTCAAAACCCTTTTGATCGACAAAAACGAAGGGGCTGGCAGAAAGCTCCTCATCACAGGCAGCAAGCAGTGCAATTTGACGTCACAAGTGGATTTAAACACTTTTCTAAAAGCGTATGGTCAAGGAGGCCCATTCCTCAAGTATGCCCTTAAGGGTTTTGGTCAAGAGGCACTCGTGTCTTTTTTTGAGGCTCTTGAAATTCCCCTCTTGGTGCGTGAGGATAAAAAAGTTTTTCCAAAAAGCCTCAGTGCAGAGGAAGTGGTCAATGGTTTGATAAAAGCTTGCGCAAAAAAAGGCGTTAAATTTTCCATGCAGACCAAGTGTCTGGGGATTGAAACCTGTGAAGGTGGCTTCAGCATAAAGACAGCCAAGGGAGATTTGGCAGGGCAGTTTGTGATTCTAGCCACTGGGGGAGCAGCCTATCCCCATTTAGGCAGCAGCGGCGATGGCTACGATTTTATGAAGGCACTCGGGCATACGCTTGTTCACGCAAGGCCAGCCCTCACCCCTGTCTATATTAAAGACTATACCTTTGAAGGTTTTTCGGGCATTAGTTTTCAGGGGACGATCATCGACATCGTACGTCACGGGAATACCTTAAAGCAAATCGAGGGAGATCTGCTGTTGACCCATTTTGGGCTTTCGGGGCCAGTGATTCTCAACAATTCAAGAGATTTAGAGGCGGGAGATGTTCTGCGCGTGAACTTTACAGGGTCTAAAAATCATGCACTGTTCAAAGAAGAGTGGGCAACCTATCAAGCGCGCACAAAGCAACCGTCACTGAGGCTGTTTCTAGAAGAGTATCACGTACCCAAAAGATTTGCAGAGGTGCTTATGGAGCGGGCGGGAATCGATTATACACGGCATGTGTCCCAGTGGACCAAGGAACAGCGGGAGGGTGTTTTTGAGGGCCTACTCAAACATCCCTTTGTCATTGACCACTTAGGGGACTTAAGAATGGCCATGGTCACAGCAGGTGGGGTCGAGAGAGATGAAATCCAGTCTAAGACTATGGAATCAAAACGTGTGCCAGGACTTTATGTCTGTGGTGAGGTCCTTGATATCGATGGAGATACAGGAGGTTACAATATACAGGCAGCAATGAGTACGGCTGTTTTAGCGGCCAAGTCCATCGGTCAAAAAAGAGGCAAAAAATGAATACCCTAGAGCAAAGTGGCAGATGCCCTTGGTGTAAAGGGGCTTGAGTAAAAAAGAAGAAAAGAATATTGATTAGAGTGTCAAAAGTAAGTTTCTCGATTATTCATACTGCATATAGTTCCAGTTGAATATTCCGGAACTATATGCAGTATGAATAAAATCAACTACGGACTTTTGACGCCCTAATCAATATTATTATTCAGTCACTGCTAAAACATGGATAGCTAAGTTGTTTTAAGAGTCAAAGGCCGGATGAACACATGGGTTCATCCCTACGAAAACCATTAAAAATTTTTAGTGTATCGGTGGTTTGTGACTTTTGCCTTTTGCTCTTGTAGGGTCAGACCCCTGTGTCTAAGAGGGGTTTATATTTTGGTGGTTTTCATCATGTTGTTTTTCCGTCTCCTTGTGTCGGATTTCTGACAAACCGTTAATTAATTGTCACACTACTTGACAATGAGTCTCATTTGTATTATGATTTAATTGAGAACAGAAATCATTCCTAATTGGAGGCGCTATGGCTTTAGAGAAAGCATTATCGGGTAAACGTGTTGTCCTCAAGACAATCGATTCGGGGCTAAGGTTAAAAGGGCGTCTGTTTGAAATGGGACTCATCCCTGGTGCGCATTTTGAAGTGATCACAGCCAGCAATTCTGGGCCTATGATCATTGAAATCAAAGGAACGCGTTTGGCGCTGGGAAATGGCATTCTTTCTAAAATTCATGTCGAGTACGCCTAAAATTAAAACGACCAACAGAGAATATGCAGTGCATATTCTTTCTTTTTCTTCGGTATTGAGAATAATAATCATTGATGGAGGGTTATGTGCAATCAATTAAAATAGCGCTAGCGGGGAATCCTAACTGTGGAAAAACAACGCTGTTCAATCACCTCACTGGTGCCAACCACTATGTGGGTAATTGGCCTGGTGTTACTGTTGAAAAAAGAGAGGGCTTTTGGAAACAAGGGGACCAAATTTTAAACTGTGTCGATTTGCCTGGCACCTATAGTCTCAACCCTTATTCTGAAGATGAAAAAGTGGCAAGAGACTATATTTTGCAAAACGATGCCGATTTTGTGATCAACATCCTCGATGCAACGCACCTTGAACGGAGTTTGTATTTGACGCTTCAGCTTATGGAGACAGGCGTGCCTTTTATCATCGCTATCAATATGATGGATGAGGCGAAGAGTTTAGGCTATTCAGTGAGTGTTGAAGCACTGTCTCTATTTTTTGGAGTGCCTGTCTATCAGATTTCAGCCTTGAAAAAGCAAGGTATTGAGGAGCTGATCAAGGGTGCATTTCGGTATAATCCCGGTGAGTATCATGCCCACGCCATAGAGTATCCCGAACCCATTGAGAGACACATCAAAGGTTTTTTTGAAAGCAATACGGAAAATATGAAAATGAAATCGCGCTTTTTAGCCCTTCAGGCTCTTGAGCATACAGATCAAAGTGAAGAAAGTTATTCGGCCATGATTGAGACCCTTGCACGCACACGCTATGATGTGGCACATCAATTGGTCGAACAAGTCATTCATCAGTCGGTATCCAAAGAAAAAATATCACAACGGCTGGATGAACTCCTTCTCAATCCAATTTTAGCGATTCCCTTATTCCTCTGCATCATGTATGGTGTTTTCTTTCTGACTTTTTCTGTAGGCGGTATTTTTATGGAGGCTTTAGATGGCTTCTTTTCTGGAACGCTTTCAGATGCTGTGCGGTTAGTGCTCCTGTCCCTAGGAACGGAAACTTGGCTTGAAGCACTTGTAGTGGATGGCATCATTGGCGGTGTAGGAGGCGTTTTGACCTTTGTTCCGAATATTGCCATTATGTTTATTGCCATTTCTTTTTTAGAAGATTCAGGGTACATGGCACGTGTGGCTTTTATTATGGACAAGTGGATGACCCGTGTGGGCCTTAATGGCAAGACGTTTATTCCTATGATTTTAGGTTTTGGATGCAACGTACCTGCCATTATGGCAACGCGAACTCTCGACAATGAAAAAGATCGCTTTATTGCTATACTCATCAATCCCTTTATGAGCTGTGGCGCGCGTTTTCCGGTATACGTTTTATTTGCAGGTGCTTTTTTCCCTGGTTATGAAACCTTAGTGACCATGTCCCTTTATATGCTGGGTGTGTTTATTGCGCTTGTAGCCGCTTTTGTGCTTCGGAACACGTTGTTTAAAGGTGAGGAAACACATTTCATCATGGAGATGCCATCTTACAAAATGCCGGATCTGAAGTCCTTGGCAATTCATGTGTGGGAGAGGGTTAAAGGGTATTTGGTCAAAGCGGGAACCGTTATTTTTGCAGCGTCAGTCATTTTGTGGTTTGTGCTTAACTTCAATATTTCGGGAATGAGTTCTATAGATACGAGTTTTGGTTACTGGGTTGGTAAAGCACTTGCACCCGTTTTTAGCCTTCTGGGTTTTGGCACTTGGCAGGCGGCGTTGTCTCTATTGACAGGAATCTTTGCAAAAGAAATTATCGTGGCCAATATGGCAATTCTCTATGGGGTTGGAAGTGACCCTTCAGTGTTTGCTTTTGGTGAAGCCATGAAAACCAGCTTTACAAGTCTTTCAGCCTATACATTTTTAGTGTTTGTTTTGCTTTACACCCCTTGTATCGGCGTCATCGGCGTCGTTAAAAGAGAGACCAATTCTTGGAAATGGACTTTCTTTTCAATCGCTTTTCAATTTGCTGTGGCTTGGATTGTCGCATTTATAGTCTATCAAGGTGGCACGTTGGTTCTTTCGGTTTTTTAAGGTGAATGGAGGCGTATATGGGAATGGTATTTACACTTTTGATTTTAGGGGGCATAGGCTACTATACTTTCAAACAGATCAAGAAAACAGTAATGGCGACGAAAAAAGGCTCATGCGTGGGCTGTAACGGTTGTTCAGGGAAGTGTAACTTGAAAGAGTAAAGGGGCTAATCGCTTCGCATGTCGAATGCTCCTTTGGAGCGCAGAAGCGTGCAAGAATAAGATAAAACATTTTATTTACTCATAAAAAAAGGTGCTGAATCAAAAATATTTTTTTGATTCAGCACCTTTTTTAAGTTCATCTTTTTTTTGTGTGAATTTTTCAACGGTCTCATAGAAGAAAAGAACCGTCCCCTATGCTTTTACAACAGCATCCGAATTGGTATTTTATAGTAGGGGAGGGTCTCAGTGCCCTCCTCGACCCCGATTCGCATCTCTACGGCCGTGTATAGGGTTTATTCGCTTGAATTTCTAAAAAGGAGGGCGCAGAGACCCTCCCCTACGCTTTCATGATTTCTTTGTAGCATTCGTGGGAGATCTAGTCAACAGCATCCGAATTGGTATTTTATAGTAGGGGAGGGTCTCAGTGCCCTCCTCGACCCCGATTCGCATCTCTACGGCCGTGTATAGGGTTGATTCGCTTGAATTTCTAAAAAGGAGGGCGCAGAGACCCTCCCCTACGCAAGACAAAAAAAACGTAGGGGACGGTTCTTTTTGCGTGAAAAATAAACATTTCACGCAAAAAGAACCGTCCCCTATGCTTTTAAAAAGGAGGGCGCAGAGACCCTCCCCTACGCTTTTACGCCCCCTATGCTTTTGAGGGTTGGTCTGTTTATAACCCATTCAAAAGACATAACGCAAAGGACGCCAAGGTGAGGCAAGAAGCGTAAGGACGCAAAAGGTTGGAATCTACAAGCAGGAAAAAAAGCCTCACCGCTAAGAACGCAAAGGGGTTAATCATATTTACGGCTATATCCATTTATTTCAATAGTCTGGGCACATTATTCAAAAGTGACATCTGCTAAAAAAACCCAAAACACTCCGTCTTTCCTTTGCGATTTTTAGCGTGCTTTGCGTCCATCGCGGTATGCTTGTTGTTATTATCTGGTTATCTCTCCCCGTTTATTTCTTTTTCTTAAAATACTGCTGTGATGTGTATTCGAAAATGTCCTAAAATACCACAGCATGCGTATGGCATAGTGAATCGAAAGGGTTGTATGGCGCTTCGCGTGGGACAGTAGTGGGACGGTAGTATTCGGGTGATTGTTTAGGGTCTCAACCAGTTTCAATCACATGACGTTTACGATTCGTGTTCTTTAATAAAGGATTAGGGTGTCAAAAGCAAGTTTCTCAAATATTCATACTGCCTATAGTTCCAGTTGAACAATCCGGAACTAATGCAGTATGAATAGGATCAACTAAGGGCTTTATTTCTTTTTCTTAAAATACTGCTTGTCAGGAAATCGTTTTGATGATATGATGACTGTGATTCCGGTACCGTTACCAGTATCGTTACCAGTAACGGTACCGGCGTCTAAAATAGGGGTGATAATATGAATATTAGAGATATAGCACGGATTGCGGGTGTTGCGGTGAGTACGGTGTCCCGGGTGATGAACAATCATCAGGACGTTGGACCGGAGACGCGTGAGCGTATTTTGAAGGTGATGGAGGAGACGGGGTATGTTCCGAACAGCAATGCGCGGAATTTGAAACGGACGTCTTCAGCTTCTATCGGCGTCATGATCAAAGGGCGTTACAATCCTTTTTTTCTCCGTATGATTGAAGCCATAGAGAATGAAATCACCAACAGGCACTACAGTATGATCCTCCATTACAACCACGATTCTGCTAATGACATTGAAGCGGCGGTGGAGCTGATCAAAGAAAAAAGGTTAGAGGGGCTCATTTGTCTTGGGGGAAATTTCAACCAGATCGATGACAGTTATTTGTTGGATTTAAAAACACCTTTAGTGCTGGCATCTACGGATTTGGAAGAAGCGTCGGCGTATAAGGATTTTTCAAGCGTCGGCGTTGGCAACGAAAAGGCAGCTTTTGGCGCGGTAAGTCATTTGCTTGAGCTTGGACACAAGCAAATCGCCATGATCACTTCGGATGAGACGGATATTTGTATAGGGACCCTCAGAAAGAAAGGGTATTTCAAAGCGCTGAAAGCCTACGGCATTCCAGAAAACAACGCCCTTGTGGGCAGTGGACTTTATACTTTTGATTCGGGCTATGTTGTGGCTCAAGAGATTTTGAACAGATGTCCAGATGTGACAGCGTTCTTTGCCATATCGGATATTATGGCCATAGGCGCCATGCGAGCCATACACGAAAAGGGTCTTCGCATTCCTGAAGACATTGCAGTTGTAGGATTTGATGGTCTGGATTACGCAGCGTTTTGCCATCCGACACTGACGACTGTACAGCAGCCCGTTGAAGAGATCGGTGTGAAAAGTGCAGAGATCCTCTTCGCACTCATCGACAAAAAAGCAGAAAATCAGCATCTGATATTAGAGACAGAGCTGATCGTTAGAAATTCAACACAAAAAATGTAGCGGTTTTTAATGTGGTCTTGCCAAAGAGAGATAAAAAGGGAACACGACAGCGGTATTGGACGTGCCTGTGTGAAGTGCCCCCTTCACTATTATAGTGATTTGTCGCCTTAGAGGAAAGCTTTTTCACATTTTAAATAGGATTCTAGCAACTAAACTTCTAAGGAGGCACTGTATGTCTAAAAAAGTACTTGCACTACTCATGGCCCTCATGATGATCCTGGCGTTTTCGCTCACGGGTTGTCAACCAAAAGCACCTGCAACAACTGAGGCTTCTACTGAAGCGGCTACTGAAGCACCTGCTACTGCAGAACCTGTCACTGTCGACATTTTTCAATTTAAGGTTGAAATTGTAGATGCATTAAATGAAGCCGCTGCGCTTTATGCAAAAGAGAATCCAAATGTAACGATCAATGTTCAAACAGTAGGTGGCGGCGATGATTACGGTGCAGCGCTTAGAGCTCAATTCCAATCAGGCAGTGAGCCCGATATCTACAATATCGGTGGACCACAAGACGTGAAGGACTGGAGTGGCAAGCTTGAAGATTTAAGCGGTCAGCCATGGGTTAGCCAAACTTTGGACGGCGTTCTTTCAGGTGTAACTGTTGATGGAAAAGTCTTTGGTCTTCCTTATGCCATTGAAGGTTACGGACTTGCATACAACAAAGCGATCTTCGAAGCAGCTGGCATCGATGCAGCAGCGATCAAGGATTTCGCAACACTTGAAGCGGCACTTATGGGCCTTCAAGCCAAGATTGAAAAAGGCGAATTGAAAGACAAGTTCCCGCTTTTAGAGACAGCTGTTGAATATTCAGCGAAAGAAACTTGGGTAACTGGACTTCACAGTTCTAACATGGCATTCTCAAACGAGTTTGCAAGCTCACTTGATGCATTTGCAGCTACGAAAATAGATTTCAAATATCAAGAGGGTTTCAAAGCTTATATTGACCTTTTAGCAAATGCTTCAAAATATGCAAAAGACAAATCTAAATTAAACGTTGTCGATTATGCGACAAGCGTTGATGAAGGAATCGCCATCGAGCGCGCTGCTGTTATTCAACAAGGCAACTGGATCTACGGCGGCGTTAAAGCCATCGATCCCCTCGTAGCGGACAAATTAGGGTTCCTCCCAATGCCTCTTAAAGGCGTGAAGGAAGATTCTATCGCTATAGGCGTTCCAATGTACTGGGCTGTAAATAGTGGCTCACCAGATGCTGAAAAGGCAGCTGGAGAAGCTTTCCTCAACTGGCTTTACACTTCTGATGCTGGTAAAGATATCGTCGTCAACAAAATGTTCTTTATCCCACCGATGAAGGGTTATGATGCTGTTCAACCTGCTGATCCCCTTGCAAAAGATATTTTAAGATATGCAGGCGAAGGCCGCACAATGCCTTGGGTATTCATGGGCTATCCAACAGACTTCGGCATGGGCGCTCTCGGCAATGAAATTCAAAAGTATTTTGCTGGCGAAGAGACTTGGGAGCAATTGGTCGAAAATTCAAAAACAAAGTGGACTGAAATGAGATAGAGTTAATTGGAGGGGGAGGAGACTCCCCCTCTTCATTATCACAAGGCTATTGTCATGAGTGCTTAAGCCACAAGCGTTGATCAGAGTAGCTCTTGTATGAAGAGAGTATGAAACTTTTAATAAAGCGAGGAGAGTATATGAAAAAATCTAAGTTAGGGTACATGTTGTTTGTTGGTCCTGCATTTTTAGCGTTTGTGATTGTCGTCATCGTTCCCATGCTCAGAGGATTCTATTTTTCCTTTACAGAGTGGAATGGCATTTCAAACGACGTGGCCCTAATCGGTTTTGGCAACTACTTCAAAGCCTTTAAAGATGAAGATTTTCTAAAGGCATTCTTTTTCACCTCAAAGTTTGCTGTGGTATCGGTTTTCATGATCAATGTCATGGGCTTTTCCCTTGCGTTACTGGTGACCCGATCCTACAAGGGTGCCTTTTTTCACAGAAGCTTGTTCTTTATGCCCAATTTAATCGGCGGACTCATCCTCGGTTTCGTTTGGCAATTTATATTTATTAAAGCTTTTGATTCTATAGGCAAAGCTTTTGGGATCCCATTTCTGGAGGGTTGGCTCTCCAATACAGAAACGGGCTTTTGGGGTCTTGTAATCCTCATGTCCTGGCAAATGGCAGGGTACATGATGATTATCTATATTGCGGCCATTCAGGGCATTCCCGAATCCCTCAATGAAGCGGCTAAAATAGACGGCGCAGGCAGCGTTAGACGGCTATTCAGCATCACAATCCCCATGGTTATGCCAGCCTTTACGGTGGGACTATTTCTCTCTTTGTCAAACGCTTTTAAACTCTTTGACCAAAACTTGGCCCTGACCAATGGCGGCCCTTATGGATCGACGGAATTATTGGCGCTCAATATTTATAAAACCGCTTTTACCCGCAATATGCTGGGATACGCTCAGGCCAAAGCTGTTATTTTCCTAGTGGCCGTTGCACTGATTTCCCTGACACAAATCTATTTGACTAAACAGCGGGAGGTGGAACTCTAATGACGAAGGAAAAACTTAAAGGGCTGGGACTCACCACCCTCACTTGGATTCTGGCCATTATTTCTGTATCGCCTTTTTATATCGTTCTCACCAACTCTTTTAAGACGCAAAAGGGCATTTTTATTGATTTGATGGGACTTCCCTTTGGCCAGTATTTTAGCCCTCAAAACTACATTGAGGCTTTTGAAAAACTACAGTTTTTCAAATCCCTCATCAACTCGCTGATCATAACCACCCTTAGCACAGTGCTGATTATTCTCTTTACGTCTATGGCAGCTTGGATGCTTGTGCGGTACAAGTCAAAGCTCTCCACTTTTGCCTATTATGCCTTGGCGGCATCGATGCTGATTCCCTTCCAAGCGGTGATGCTTCCGCTGATCAATTTGATGGGAATGCTGCATTTGCTCAATCCAGGAGGTCTTATATTCATGTATTTAGGTTTTGGCTCAAGCATGGGTATCGTCCTTTACCATGGGTTTATCAAAGGCATCCCTGTGGAACTCGAAGAGGCGGCTACAATTGATGGTTGCAACACTTTTCAGACGTTTTTCTATGTGGTTTTCCCTTTGCTCAAACCCATTACAGTGACGGTTTCGATATTGAATGTCATGTGGATTTGGAATGATTTCTTACTGCCTCAACTGGTGATCAATAGGCCACAGTGGCATACGATTCCCCTTAAAATGTTTTATTTCTTTGGTCAATACAGCAAAAAATGGCATTTGGCCCTTGCGGGTCTTGTCATTGCCATGATTCCGATTGTTATCTTTTACTTCATTATGCAAAAGCAAATTGTCAAAGGGATCACTCAAGGCAGTATTAAATAAGGAGGATGTTTATGAATCAGATTGTGCGGCATTTCTTTTGTTTTGGAGCGCCGATTGCGACAGATAGTATCCTCTCTGAAAGAATTCCGCCTCAGAAAAATGCATTTCAGGTGGGTCAGTGGAGTCAAAGTCAAGACTTTAAAGTGCTCAAATTGCCACTTCTCGAAAGCGATAAAGTCTATGGCTTTGGACAGTCATTAGGGGGGTTCAATAAAAGAGGACAAAGCATTGTTTCGTATTGTACCGACGATCCTGTACACACCGAAGAAAAAAAATCTCTCTATGGGGCGCATAATTTTTTTGTTGTGACGTCAACAGAGTGCTTTATGGGTGTCTTTGTCGATGCCTCTTGCCGCGTGACCTATGATTTAGGCCTCAAAAAAAGAAATCAGTTGACCATAAACCTTGCAGATCCTGATTATCGCTTATTGATTCTCGAGGCACCTACCCTAAAAACCCTTATGGACGAGTGGTTCGAGTGGATAGGGAAGCCTTACTTGCCGCCGATTTGGGGTCTTGGCTATATCCAAAGCCGTTGGGGCTATAAATCTGCGCAAGATATTAGAGACGTATTGGAACAGTTTGAAGCCCACAGGATTCCACTAGATGGAATTTGTCTTGATATTGACTATATGGAACGCTATAAAGATTTCACCGTGGATCCTGAAACCTTTCCTGATTTTGAAAATCTCTGCACTGAGACGCGGGAAAAAGGGGTTCACCTTTTGCCTATTATCGATGCAGGTGTCAAAATCGAAGCCGGATATGAGGTCTATGAACAAGGTGTGGAAAAGGGCTATTTCTGTACCAATGCTGAAGGGTTTCCTTTTGTCGGCGCTGTTTGGCCCGGACTTGTTCATTTTCCTGATTTCTTAAATGAGGATGCCAGAATTTGGTTTGGAAGCCATTATAAACAGTTGATGGACGTAGGGATTGATGGCTTTTGGAATGATATGAATGAGCCCGCAATATTTTTTACGCCTGAGCGACTTAAAGAGGTCAAAGAGCTGTTTCAGAAAGCAGAGCCTGATGCACTGGATGTAATGCCATTCTTTGAGCTTTTAGATGGGGCGAGAACTCTGATCAATAATGATGGCTATCAAAGGGACTTTTTTCACCAAATCGGGGGACGAAAGGTCGTGCATGAGCGGGTTCACAATCAATACGGCTACCGCATGACACAAAGTGCACATGGTGCTTTTAGAGCCCTGAGTTCAGAGCGAAAAGTGTTGTTTTCAAGGGCATCCCTTATCGGCGCCCATAGACACGGCGGTCTTTGGATGGGCGACAACGCTTCATGGTGGTCTCACCTGAAGCTCAATATGACCATGCTTGTCGGGATGAACCTGTGCGGGTTTCTCTATATTGGCGCAGATACTGGGGGGTTTAGCCATGACGTAGAGCCTGAACTCCTCATTCGGTGGCATCAACTCAGCATGTTTACACCCCTCCTCAGAAACCATTCGGCTCTAGGCACTCAGCCACAGGAACCCTATGTGTTTGAAAAGTGGGCCCTTGACGCCCTCAGAGCCAGTATACAGTGGCGGTACCGCATGATTTTTTGGCAGTTTTCAAATTTGCTTAAGGCAACCCTCCAGAAGGACTTGCTTTTCAAGCCCCTAGAATGGGTTTTTGAAGGCGCAGAGCCAACGGATACCCAGGTGATTTATGCGGACGCGCTGATGCTGGCACCGGTTCTCGACCGCAATCAGAGCAGTCGAATCGTCAGTATTCCCGAGAAAATGCTGATGCTGAAACTCGATGCTGAGGGGAATTTTGAAGGTTCATTTATAGAGGCGGGCTTACACCGTATTCCAGTGGCCCTCCATGAGCAGATTGTCTATCTCAAGAAAAACAAATTTCTGGTCCTTAACGACGCCATGAAGCACGTTTGTGAGTTGGATAAAACACATCTTACTTGTGTGGGATTTGTGGAAGGCGAGGGGACACTTGATCTGTTTGACGCGGATCAGACCTATGGGTACGAGGATGGCGATTTTGAAAGTGTTCATTTTACCATTAAAAATGTTGAAGCGGACTACCACATCACTCAAAAGGGCTCAATTGAAGATTTGAAGCGTATAGATTGGGTATTCTTTAAGCACAATGAGATCACCGTTCAAAAGCGAATGGAGGTAGACGAATATGAAGACGCGTAGTAGTGGCATACTGATGCCTATAACGGCTCTGCCGGATCCTTACGGCATAGGAACCCTCGGAAAGGGCGCTTATGATTTTGTGGACTATCTAAAATTGGCGGGACAACACTATTGGCAAATGCTCCCTATAGGCATTACAAGTTTTGGAGATTCACCTTATCAAAGTTTTTCTGCATTTGCGGGCAATCCGTATTGGATTGACTTAGAGACTTTAAAGAAAGAAGGCCTGTTGATAGAGGAGGAGCTACAAGGGGCACTCAAACCCGAGGGCCAGCGGATCAATTACGCACTCCTTTTTAGGGAGCGCTATGCCCTTCTCAAAAAAGCCCATAAGCGGGTGGATAGCGTCTACGAACAAGAAATAGCACTGTTTGTAGAACAAGAGAAAGAATGGCTCAAGCCTTTTGCACTTTTTATGACGCTGAAGGAGGCTCATGGCTACAGACCTTGGTACCAATGGGCACAGCCATATAAAGTGGCTCAAGAGGGAGAGTTAAACGCCTTCGCCCTTGAACATGCGGAGACAGTGTCGTTTTGGTATTTTACGCAGTTCTGCTTTTTCAAACACTACCACGCTCTCAAAAAATACGCCAATACCGCTGGCATAAGTCTCATCGGCGATATACCCATCTATGTGGCAGAAGACAGCGTGGAGCTTTGGCTACTGTCGGATATGTTTAAGCTCGATGGAAGACACCGTTCCTTGACGATCGCTGGCTGCCCACCAGATGCTTTTTCAACGACGGGTCAGCTATGGGGAAATCCGATTTACAACTGGCCCAGCATGAAGGAAAAGGGTTATCCGTTTTGGGTCAAAAGGCTAAAACAGAGTTTAGAGGTGTTTGACTTGCTCAGGATCGATCATTTCAGGGGATTTGAGGCCTATTGGTCCATCCCTTCAGGCGAAAGTACCGCTGTCAATGGACAGTGGATCAAAGGGCCGGGGGCGGATTTGTTTCACGTCCTTAAAAAAGAGTTAGGTGAGCTTCCTATTATCGCCGAGGATCTCGGTTTTATTACAAAAGAAGTTCAAGTACTGCGGGATGCCTTTGATTTCCCGGGCATGAAAGTCCTTCAATTTGCATTCGACACCCGCGAAGAAAGTGACTATCTGCCACACAATTATCCCGAAAATTGCGTCGTGTATACGGGAACCCACGACAATGATACCCTTCAGGGGTGGATGCTCAGCGCCGATCCTCTCGATGTTGAACATGCCAAGGTCTATTTGAAACTCGATGAAGAAGAAGGCTACCACTGGGGCTTTATACGGGGGGCTTTGAGTTCTGTGGCCAAGCTTGCCATAGTCCCTATGCATGACCTTTTGGGCCTTGGTTCAGAGGCTAGGATCAATATTCCGTCCACCATCGGTGGCAACTGGACTTGGCGCATTAAGCCTGAGGATTTGGACGAAAATATAGCGACGCGTTTAAGAGAACTGACTAAACGCTATGGAAGGATTAAAAATGATAAACACAAATAACTGGATAGACGACATCGAAAAAGTCCTGCTCAACCGCTTTCACAAAAACTTTCAGGAGGCAAATCCAGAGATGGTATTTGCCTCTCTCTCTGAGTCCCTTATGAATAGACTAACACCTCAGTGGGTAGACTCTGAAAGGGGACAAGCGGATAAAAGACAGGCGTTTTACCTCTCTGCCGAATTTTTGATGGGCCGATCCTTGGTCAACAACTTGATCAATGCAAACCTCCACGGCGAAACGGAGCATCTCCTCAACCAAAAGGGTCTTTCCCTAGCGGATTTAGAGGGTTTTGAACCAGATGCAGCCCTTGGAAATGGTGGACTTGGACGTCTTGCAGCCTGTTTCTTGGATTCGGCTGCCACGCATAACTTGCCTCTCAGAGGCTACGGCATTTACTACGAATTTGGCTTGTTTAAACAACGATTTGTAGACGGTAGACAGACAGAGCAGCCAGACGATTGGTCTATGGGCTCTAAAATATGGTGTGTCAGACAGGCGGATGAAGCGGTGGTTGTACGGTTTGGGGATCAAGAGGTCAACGCTGTGCCACACGATATGCCAGTGGTGGGTTACCGCGCTGAGACTATCAATACTTTGAGACTGTGGAAATCAGAAGCCATTCACTCCGTGGATTTGAATCATTTTCAAAAACAAAACTACGGCAAAGCCCTCAAAGAGCGCAACGATGCAGATATTATCTCCATGGTGCTCTATCCCAACGACTCCACTGATCGGGGCAAGGCCCTTAGACTGAAGCAAGAATATTTCTTTGTGTCGGCCTCTCTTCAGGATATGATGCGGCGCTATGCAAAAAGGGAGGAAGCGAGTCTTTCTGATTTCCACTTATGGCACGCTGTTCAGCTCAATGATACTCACCCTGCGGTGGCTATTCCAGAGCTCATTCGACTGCTCATGGACAAAGGCTTTGATTTTGAAGATGCCTTCCAGATTGCACAGAAGACCTTTTCATATACCAATCACACCATATTGTCTGAAGCCCTTGAAAAATGGTCTCTTAAACTCTTTAAAAAGGTATTGCCACAGCTTTATCCCATTGTTCTTAAAATCCAAAAGAGACTTGAGGGCACACTTGCAGATATGGATGTTCCGGAGTCCGAGCGTGGTCAATACGCCATTGTAAACGACGAGGTCATCAACATGGCCTGGCTTTGTATCTATGGAACTCACCACATCAATGGCGTCGCAGAGCTACACACGCAAATACTGAAAGAAAAAGAGCTTAAACAGTGGTATGAACTTTTTCCGAAGCGATTTATCAACGTTACAAACGGCGTGACACAAAGGCGCTGGCTCAAACTTTCAAATCCAGAGCTTTCGGCATTCATTACGGAACTTTTAGGCAATGAAAACTGGATGACCCACTTAGAGGAACTTCAACACCTAGAGAATCACGCTGAAAATCCAGAGCTCATGAACCGGTTTATGGACATCAAGGCGCAAAAGAAGAAACAATTGGCCCAATACATCAAAGAGCATGAAGGGATGGATATTCTCGAAAATGCCCTTTATGACATCCAAATCAAGCGTATGCATGAATACAAGCGTCAACTTCTCAATGCACTTCATATTTATGACTTGATGAAACGCATTCAAAAAAATCCAGAGGGTTCATGGACGCCGAGGGTGTTTATCTTTGGTGCCAAAGCTGCGCCGGGTTACAAGCGTGCTAAAGCCGTCATTCGGTTTATTCACTGGATCAAGGATCAAATAGACGCTGACCCTACAGTGCACCAGAAGCTACAGGTTATTTTTGTGGAGAATTATTCCGTCTCATACGCCGAAAAACTATTTCCAGCGGCGGATATTTCAGAACAGATTTCAACAGCGGGGACAGAGGCTTCTGGAACGGGCAACATGAAGTTTATGATCAACGGAACGGTGACCCTTGGGACCTATGACGGCGCAAATGTTGAAATTGCAGAGGCTGTGGGCGATGAAAACATTTATATTTTCGGCGAAACCGTTGAATCCCTTCAAGAGCTCTCTCAAAACTATGTACCAGAGGAACTCTACCAAAACGTCGAAGGCCTCAAAGAAGCCATCGATGCCATCAAATTGGTTGTAGAGGATGGCGATGAAGATTTGGATGAACTCTATACAAGCTTACTGACAGGTGCACACTGGCACAAGGCAGACCACTACTTTGTGCTACAAGATTTTAGCGCATACAGAGAGGCACATGAAAAAGTAGCGACTCTTTACGAAGATCCCTTGGCTTTTGCCAAAATGGCGTGGATCAATATGTGTAGAAGCGGTCGATTCAGTTCGGACTATGCAATTAGGAAGTACGCTCAGGAGATTTGGAAATTGTCATAAGGGCCAGGCTGATGAGATACTGCAAACCCGTGTATTTCCAGTAACAACTATTACGAAAACGTATGACATTATAGTATTTTCAATAACTTTAGACTGTGTTAGACTGATATGGTACAAAGTGAATTGACAATTGGGGTGAGAGTCTTGCGCAATCGAGTCTATAGTGTTTCAAAAAAATACATTCAGCTGCTGTACATTTTTATGGTTCTGGCCAGTGTGGCTCTGCCTTTGCTTTTGATGAGTATTTCATTGAAAAAAGGGGTGACTTTTGAGCAGTCCTTTGTGATGTTGCTGGTTATTTTGGGCAGTGTTATATTTATCACGCTTTTCCACGAGGGTAGAAAAGTCATCCAAACCATACAAAACAGGCAACTTGAACTGACGGAAACCAGGCTTATGATCATGCAGGACAACAAAAAAGAATTGATTTTTTTTGATGAAGTCGAGTTGATTTCTGTTTATGAAAACAGAGGCGGTCATGTTTCTGAAGTGATTTTGAAGACGGTCTATGGCTCCATTACGCGGCTCAAACACTACGATAACTTGAAAGATTTGGCAACTTCAATACACTGCCAAGGACAAGTCTGCATCATGAAGCGAAAAGGGGAATGGTTTCCCTTAGGCGCTGCGGGTCTCTTAGCCGTCGGCACAGTGGTCTACCTTTTAAACTAACTCCATACAATGAAAAGCCATAAGCGGTTGAAAGTGCTTATGGCTTTTTTTATGAGCTCACTTTTGACACCCTATTCACTTATGATTAGAGTGTCAAAAGTAAGTTTCTCGATTATTCATACTGCATATAGTTCCAGTTGAACATTCCGGAACTATATGCAGTATGAATAAGATCAACTACGGGCTTTTGACACCCTATTCACTTATGATTAGAGTGTCAAAAGTAAGTTTCTCGATTATTCGTACTGCATATAGTTCCAGTTGAACATTCCGGAACTATATGCAGTACGAATAAGATCAACTACGGGCTTTTGACACCCTATTCACTTATGATAGAAAAAGAATCGCAATCCTTTGAACTTTTGATTCTGGAATTGGATTCTAAGGTGTTATAAAAAAAGCGAATTGGGGTTTTTGAGTTTGATTTGATAGTGGAGTGTATTTGAAGCGTATTGATTGACGGTCAGTAGGCCATCGTGCTTTTGTATCATTTGATTGGCAAGGACGATAGAGAGGTGATCAAGGCCCTTTTGGGAGTTGCGGGAAGGGTCTTGGTGTCCAAAAAGTTTCCATGCACTGAGGGCATCTCTTGTCTGTAAATCTGTGTCTATAAAAAGATTGATTTCAATGGTGGATTTTCGGATGATCAGAGTGAGTCTCACATCTTTGAACGACTCTATGGAAGCAAAGACATAGCTTAAAATATCACAGAGTGCCAAATCCAGAAGATTGGCTTCTGTTTGGATGTATATAGGATTGTCGGGTATGTCAAAGCGGTAAGAAATGCCTAAATCTTCGAAAGCGTCGAGATAGTCAATCAAATGACCTCTGAGCACTTCGGTGATATCCGTCATTTGATCTAGGCGTAACTGGGTCTCCTGCAGGCCAAAATACTCAAAATAGCGTGCTGTGTGAACGCTTAAGAAACGCGCATTGTCACCGATGCTTAAAAGGGGTTTTGACAATTCGGGGACCGCTAAAAGGAGAGCCTCCGTTTGTGCCATGATTTTTGTCAGCGGGGTTTGAATATCATGCTCGATTGCCGTGCGCATTTCAGCGCTTGAAGTGACAAAGGGATTGATTTGACTTGAGATAGGCGAGCCAATAAACGGGTGATCCGCAGGTGTGTAGAGCAGTTGTGACGTTTCTTTAAACGCAAAGAGGGTATAGATTAGGGTGGTCATAAAAAGTCCAAGACCTATCTGGTACAGTGTGCTTAAAGGAAGCAATAGGATGACTACAAAGTTAATGACCACACAGGTAGCTTTGCTCATAGGCAGGAGAATCTTATTTTCGTCGTTCATTGATTTTCTCCATACGATAGCCGATACCCCTTATGGTTCGGATGTATTTTGGCGATTTCGGATCATCTTCAATTTTATCGCGAATATGGCTCATGTGTACCATGATGGTGTTGCTGTCGCCATAAAAATTCTCTTTCCAAATCAATTCATAGAGCTGTTTCTTTGTAAAAACGACATTGGAATTTTCCATAAAGAGTTTGACAATGCCCAGTTCTTTTGGATTCAGTGTGATTTCGATGCCGTTCTTGAACAGCATAAAGCGTTCAGGATCAAAATAGAGATCTCCATTGATAATGGTGCTTTGCTTGGTGTCTTTGTGGTACTCATAGCAGCGTCTTAAATGCGCACGAATGCGCATGGATATTTCATTGAAACTGAAAGGTTTGCAGATATAATCGTCTGCCCCGTGACCAAATCCGGAGAGCTTGTCCACATCTTCTGAGCGCGCTGTAATGAAAATAACAGGTAGGGTAGATTTTTCGCGTATTTTTTTAAGGACCTCATAACCATCGATTTTAGGCATCATGACATCGAGGAGAATTAGATCAAAAGTGTGGTCATAAAAAGCTTTGATGGCTTCAATGCCATCGCAAGCTTCCACGACTTCATATCCTTCTTTTTCTAAGTAGGATTTCAGCAGTTCTCTGATTTCATCCTCATCTTCAGCAATCAGCAATTTAAATGACATACATTTCACCCCTTTACCCTTCGATTGAAAAGAGTCTTAGTCTAAAGACATTATAACGGATTTCGGTGGCACTGTGTTAAAATTATAGTGGAAGCAGGAGAAGCTTTGGGGTCAGCAGAATCGGACTTTCAGCCCTAGGGGAATCGCACCACGGTGTCCGGGTGCTAGCGGAATCGGCCTTGCGGCCTAGCGGAAAGGACCTCAAGAGTTCAGCGGCCTCCTAGGAACTCTGCCCGTAGCCACTGACTTAAAGCCCTTTAGACTAAGAGATAGAAAGGAGGTTCATGTTGAGACGCTTACATATCATACTGGCGGCGAGTTTGCTGTTCGGTATTGTGTTACAAATTTTCCTGCAGATACTGACATTTCAGTGGGCGACTTTCTTTTTTGTCCTTCTCAATTTGACTGTGCCTTTCGTGCTGGTTCATAAATGGCAGAAAGTCAAGTTGCGCGCTGTTCCTATTGCTTGGATTAGCGGAAGGGTTCTCGGTTACTGCATTCTGATCATTGCCGCGACTTATCCAGCTGTGCAGATTATTGGACGCTGGACTCAAGGGGTTTTTGCCAACCCCTTGGATGAGGGCATCGTTTACAATGCGCCTCTTTTTTTGACCTTGGTTATTTTAGCACCCATTATTGAAGAGGTGTTCTTTAGAGGATTTTTGCTGAGTGCGTATGAAGAGCAAAGTATTCAGCACAGTATAGTGTGGGGGGCGCTTTGGTTTGCCCTATATCACTTAAATATACATCAGGGCATGTATGCTTTTTTTCTAGCTCTGATTCTTGGCGCTGTAATGAAACGGTATTCAAATATAGTCGTGCCTATTCTCATCCACAGCGGTGTCAATGCCTTGTCTTTTTTGTCGGCCAGTCAGTTGAAATCACCCCTGTTAGACCTCTATTATGCTGCTTTTGATCCTGTGGGATGGCCAATTTTGTTCCAATTTTTCTATTTAATCGCCTTTATATACTGTCTCTATCTTGTCCTCTTCAAAAGTATTTCTTCTGAGGGAAATATTCTCAAGCCATTTAAGATGGACAAGGCGACTTGGATTGTGGTACTGATTTTTGTTTGGGCTGTACTGAACCAATAGACCAGTCACCTAAATTTGCAAAGAATTTGATTTTTCGCCCAGTCTGGCACGATTCCGCACATCAATCTTCCGAGAAGAACTGAAGCGTTACCAAAATTTTAGATGAACATTTGTTTTTGTGTGATGTGTATTCGAAAATGTCCTAAAATACCACAGCATGCGTATGGCATAGTGAATCTAAAGGGTTGTTCGGCGCTTCGCGTGGGACAGTAGTGGGACGGCAGTTGTGGGGCCGTTCAGCGCTTCGCGTGGGACGGTTGTGGGACGGTTGTATGGGAGTGATTGTTTTGGGGTCGAGACCAGTTTAGGTCGCTTACGCTCATGATTTGAGT
>JBBRGL010000002.1:0-24630 GCA_038240675.1 Peptostreptococcales bacterium | reverse complement strand
AGGGTCAAATTGCTTGCCTGACTGAAGGGTTAGCTCACAGATAATCGCCTCTTTAGTCATGGGCACCAATCGGTAAGGTCGAATGCTTTGCATGGCGTCATACGCATCTATAAGGCCAACAATTCGAGCTTCAATAGAAATTTCATCACCTTTTAATCTCTGCGGATAGCCATTGCCATCATAAAATTCATGGTGCATGGAAATGATTTTTTTAACGTTTTCAGTTACATTAAAATCCGCTAAGATTTCTTCTCCAAATCGACAATGTCTTTTGAGAACACTCCATTCGTATTCTGTCAAAGGTTCGGCTTTATTGAGGAGTTCTTCTGGCAATCCTAGTTTTCCCACATCGTGGAGTAATGCACCCAAGCGTATATCTTCAATAGACTCAGCGGAAAGCCCCGAATGCTCAGCCAATAGAACAGATAAGTTCATCACGCGGTCGCAATGTCCCCCAGTATATTGATCTTTCGCTTCAATGGCACTGGCTAAAATTGAAATCAACTGAATATAAAGCGCTTCACTTTTTACGCGTGTTATTTTCAAGTATTGCTCCATAAAAAGCGCTTCTTCTAAATGGCTCCGTTCTTCAGTCATTTTTTGATGTTCAATGTAATGCAGCTGCCTCAGCCTATACTCTTGGTTCTTTTTTTCATCAAATTCTTTTTCAATGCGGTCCATTACTTGGTTGTAACCTTCTCCCAAACGCGAGAATTCCAAATATTCCAGAGGCGCAACACGTATTTCTAAGTGCCCCAATTTTGATTCAAAAGCCACATCAATCAGGGTTAGCATGGGTCGGACAAACCCATGTCCTTCTTTTCGAATCAGCACTGAGGTGACAAGAAATAAAAATGCGTGTATTGCCATCATTACAAAAATATAAATAAGCATCTCTCTATAGAATTGAGAAGCGTCTTTGCGGTAGATTATGGTCAAATTTTCTTGATCACTCATGGCATTGACAGAAAAGACCAATTTTTTGGATATTCGCTGATTTGTGTCAAAATCAGTAGTGCTTATAAGTCCTTTTGAAAACAGTGCTCCTTTGTCACCAAATAAAATCAACCCTTCCAATGCCTGTTCATCCACAATTTGAGTCAGTGCTTGAGAGAGAAAGGACATGAGTTTTGTCCTATTCTCCGTTTGATCCCAAATAACCTCAACTAAAAACCCATCGTCATAAGGCTGGTACAACGCAAATGCATTGCTCTGGTTGACTTGAAGAACGCTAAATCCCTGTATATGAGGTTTTAAGGTCTCCATGCATGACTTAACCTGAGCAATTTGCACGTCATAAAATGATTCGACCGTGTCCTTATCGGACGAAAAAAACAAAGAATTTGGTGTGAAATCACGCGGAAGATTCTCTTCATAATTAGAATAAACAACTTGCAAATCCTTATTGATGATACGAAATAAGCCTTGACTCTTAATCCCGTTTTGATTGTCTAATCTGTAAAGAGACATGAGTCGATCTGCTTCGTTTAAAGACTTAATTGCCATTGTTTTGTAAAACGCAGTCTCTAAGTCCTCAGTATGAATCAACACTTGCGCAATTAAGGAGTCCATCACTTTATCTTTTGATTTTTCTTTTTCAAGCAACGACAAATAATGGGTACCCACTGCTAACAATACGATTAACAGCCCCGCAACCCCTAAGCTTATTATAAATTGAGTTTTGATTTGTCGATCAAATGACACCCTTTTTATTTGCATTCAGAAAACGTCCCTCAGATAGTTATACTTATTCAATAGTATACCTCAATTTCTAATTTACAACTACTCCCATAGAAGTTCTAAAAAATAAAGAATTATCAAGAAAATCAGAAAAAAAGAATATATGCCGTAGTCGGCCACAGTAAGTCCTGTCATAGCCGTGATAACAAGTGCATTGACATTCCACGGTTCAAGAGGTGCAATAATCACGCCCGTATCGCCAATTGCAGATGCTTGTTCTTCTGGAAGCAACCCATACTGTTTTGACTTTTCTTTGTATAGGAACGCTGGCGTCACAATGCCAATGGTTTGATCACAAGTCGCGCTGGTCAAGGCTATACTCATTAACCCGATTTGAAGCCGTAGTGATTTCTTATCTTTGACACGGCTAAGGAAAAACCGCGACAAATTTTGATAAGATGTAGAAAGTTCCAATAAGCTACTGAGGACAACGGCGCAAGCAACGACAATAACCACTTCAAGAAAAGGAATTAATCCACCCCCTTTAAGCATATCCATCAGTAATGGATCTGTCGATTTATAACCCCAAAGAATAGTGTGAATCAAAGCACTGAATGCGTTGCCCTGGATGACGACTGCAACCCCAGAACCAAAGAGTGTCAAGCATCCTAAAATGGCCAAAATTGGCATTCTAACAAAGCTGAGAATGGCTACGACAAGCGGAATCCCAAGGAGCCATGGCGTCAAAACGAATTCCCTCTTCAAGGCTTCTGTGACCAATCGGCTCGCTGCATCGCCGCCACCACTCCCCGCGTTTAAACCCAAGTAATAAAACGCAATGGCTGAAACAACAAATGCGATTGCGATGCGTTTATACGAAGCCTTAAAATAGGCTGCAAAAGTTATCGCATGTGCCGTTAAATTAAGATTGACTAGACCTGCCACAGGTGAAAGACGGTCTGCCATAAAAGCGCCTGATACAATGGCCCCCAGCAAAAGAGAACTCGACACACCTGCGCTTTTTCCAATGGCAAGAAGGGCTATCCCAAATGTGCTTATTGTACCAAGAGCAGTGCCGATGACAAGAGAAAACCCTGTAGTAATTAAAAAACTCAATAGAACTATATTCATTTTGGACAAGAGACCCATACTATAATAAATCATAGAAGGAACCGCACCCGAAAGCAACCAAAGAGATATGGTCACACCCATAAGCATAATAATGCCAAAGAGTATTCTGAAGCTCCACAGGGAATTAACAACGCGTACCATCATTTCTTCTTGAGAATAAGATAGCATCCTCATGAGGATTGGTAACACTAGCACCGCAACGAGAAAAGGGACAGCCATAGTCTCTCGAACCAGAACTGCCCTTAAAAGTCCACCCATAAGTACAACAACAAATACACCTAAAACCCCTTGTTCATTAAATCTCATGAAGCAAACTCCTTACACTTTAGGCCTCAAAACGCTTAAGGACTTCTTGCAAAAGCTCAAAGACTCTTTTGGTGGATCCAATACTGAGTTTTTCTTGTGGCGTGTGTACCGACTCTAGAGTTGGTCCAAAGCTGACCATGTCAATATCACCGAGTTTTTCGATGAGAAGGCCACATTCAAGACCCGCATGTATAGCTTCTATGCCCATTTCCTGTTCGGTTAGGTCTTTATAAGTTGCCTGAATAAGATCACGTATAGGAGAGTTTGTCTTAAAAGGCCAAGCGGGATAATCCGAATACGTCGTCACTTCAGCGCCTACTAAGTCCCCAAGTGTCGTCATTCGAAGAATAATCTCTTCTTTCAACGTTTTCACAGAGCTTCTAACGGCATTGATCAGTTTGACAGAATCTTCATTTTCACTGAGCACGCCCATATTGTTTGAGCTTTCAACAAGGCCAGGCAAGCCTGCGCACATGGACTGAACACCATTCGGAATAAGGAGGAGCAAATCGATGAATTTATGCGCCTGGTCTTTGCTCCAGACAGTTGCACCTGTGGGTACCTCACTCATAATAATCTCTAAATTGGGTTCAGAGAGTTCAGCTTCAAGCTTAAAAATTGCCATTTGTTCATTCAGTACCGTTTTCAAAGTGTCTAAGTCAACAGATTGAATATTGAGTGTTACAGCGGCAACTTTTGCGATGGCATTCATTTTCTCACCACCTGAGAGTGCTGCAATTTCAAAAGAAATATTTTTGCCTAAAGCTTTAAGGGCTCTTGCAAGTAAGCGAATGGCATTTGAACGGTTCTTGTCGATTTCAATCCCAGAATGCCCTCCTTGTAGCCCTTTGATCACGATTTCTACACCTTTATCCAGTTGAGCACTTTGTCTTTTTGTCGCCATGACAAAATCACAATTAATGCCTCCAGCACAAGATGCTTCCACAAAACCTTCCATCTCAGCATCTAAATTAATGAGGGTTTTTCCTTTGAAATGGCGACCCTCAACAGCATTAGCGCCGTCCATTCCCGTCTCTTCCCCAACAGTGAAGAGTAGCTCAAGCGGTGGGTGTTCTGCACTGTCATCAAGGGCAATGGCAAGCGCCATTGCAACGGCTATTCCATTGTCAGCCCCAAGTGTAGTCCCTTCAGTAAAAACCCAATCGCCATTATGGGTCAACGGAATCGGATCCACTAAGAAATCATGTATGCACGTATCTGTTTTGGTACAGACCATATCGAGGTGTCCTTGAAGAATAACAGGTGTCAAAGATTCTTTGCCTTTAGATCCAGGTTTCTTGATGATGACGTTATAACAAGGCTCTTGAATGACTTCAAGCCCTTGTGTTTTTGCGAGTCTAACGATATAGTCACTGATGGCCTTCTCGTTGCCTGATTCTCTAGGAATAGACGAAATAGCTTCAAACAATTCAAATACTGCCGATGGCTCAAGTCCAATAAGTTTGCTCATGCGAAATCCTCCCAATAATCCTCGATTTTAATCATTTAAAAACTCAGTATTGCTTAGAGTGTCAAAAGTAAATTTCTCAAATATTCATACAGCAAATAGTGCCAGTACAATCTTTAGGTTTCAGCAGCGTCCCATTGGCATAGGTCTCTATAAGCTCTCGAAGAAGGCTGGTCGTTTCTTCTAGCATTTGACCATCAAAAGCGATGACATTGAGGAGTATTTGCGTTGTTGAATCCGTCACTTTTGCCCTTTCCGAATCCGTCGTGGAGCTTCCAAAAGCACCTATATCATCTCTTAGGACAGGTAGCCCTTCAATATTGAGCGCGCCTCTCCCGACTGCGTTGTAAATCTCAAATGCTTCTCCAATGCCAAAGACAAGGTCTCCCCTAAGGGTGTTTAAATCATATGCGCCAATGGACAATCCATAGCGCATAGAGGCAATATTGACACAATCTACCACTGGACTGACAGCATCCAAACCCTTGTTGAGGTGGACGCGGCGCAGCAATGATTCTGATGACACCCTGTAACGCGTCGGATCCTTGCCCAGAAGTCTATAGACTTTTCTTGCAGCCGCTATTGTGTTCAATGCACTGATGGACGTACCTTTAAACCGCTCTAAAACAGCTTCCTTTTCCGCTTCGAAAAGGGCGTTTAATTCTACTGAACCCACTACACCGCAAAGTTCAAAGATCATGCAATTCAGTTTTAAATCAGGGCTGATACAACTCAGCTCACTTGAAACAGCAATATTCATTTACGACCTCCACACCCGCATTACTAATCCTCTTATAATCTCGTTCTAAAAAAACTCAAACCTTGGTTTAATTGAATCCGTCTATGATAAGAGTATCAACATACCGAAGGAGGTTTCACATGGGTTTATTCATCGGCATTATACTTCTTATTGTTCTTTTCAAACTCTTTTTCGCTGTTACATCTGGCATCATTAAAGGGACTTTTGCACTACTGGGTTTTTGTATCTTTTTAGCTATTTTACCCGTTTCCCTCATACTACTGATTCCCATTGGCATTTTCGCAGTCTTTATTTCAATTTTAATTGGTCTTTTGCAGTGGATCCTTTAATGTGACGTCCCCTTAAACACTCATAAAGAGATCTGTATCTTCATAAGGCATGGTTTCAAGTTCGCGTATGAATTTTTTAATGCGACTTGTGTCATGCTGATTTTCTTCTAAAAACCGACAACAACTATCCACTTCTTCAAATTGAACAAAGCGATTTTCTTCAAAGACCTCTGTTCTTTTATAGATGTGGTTTTGGGCAATGAGATAACTCATCGCGCTTTTCTTTGCTATGGTCAGGTGATACTCTCTCCCCGCTTCGAATGCCCTCTTATGTCTATCCACTGCAAGATTGATCATGTCCAGGGTCCCAATTTTCCACTTTCTCAAATCCAAAATTTCGACAAATGGTTTTTTAACATCCTTGATGGTCTCCTCCATGGCCTGTTCAAAGGCTTTGAATATGCGCTCATTCCAGGTTCCAAAAACTTTGATATAAATAATATGGTCCTCTACATAAATTACAAATTCTTTCATAACGCACTGTCCTACTTTCTCTCATCTACACTTGTTATTATAGCGGATATGTCCGCGAATAACTACCGTGCAGGACAAGTTTTTAAACAGATATTCCATTTCTATAATGGCTTACCCGTTCTAAGTAAGCGTTCTTTTGTTCCTCTGAAAGCTGTGCTACAAAATGGATTCCCTCGTCGGTCAATTTGTAGTGCCCAACTTTATGGCGGGAAAACCACCCATAATAATTTTTTTGCAAAATCTGATTCTTTCCTTTCAATAACTCAGCAGCCAGGCTTATGTGTTTCATTTGTTCATAACCCAGCTCTAAGAGTAGGGCAAAGGCAATAGCATCTTGTTTATAGGCCGTCATGCGCTTAGTTCTCGTAGACCCACCCACATTGTCATCACCGTGTCGCCGCTGGAATTCTTTTTTAAGTGCCAGCTGCTTTTTTTTTGCACGAGCCATGGATTTGCTTCGATCAAAGCAGACTGCATCCGAGAGAATATGCGCAACCCATTCATTTCCTTGAACACTCACCTCTATAAAGCCTATTTCTAAACGTTTCAATAAATGTTCTATGGCCTGCATTCGCTTCGTACTTTTGGGAAGCCCCCAACTGGGCACTGCCAAATAAGCATTTTCAACGATTTTTTGTCGGTCTACCGCTTGCAAAATCACTTCTAAATTCAGTTTCATTTTAAGCTCGACGCAGACAATATCCTCGCCGCGAACAGCCATAAGATCCACGTTGAGCACTTCAGCTTTGACAGCGAATCCCATGCTTTCAAACAACGTTTTTACGGGCTGATACAAATCTGTCTCCGAATAATTGACCTTCATTGAGAACCTCTTTCGTTTCACTTCAAAATTTGCGTCTCGTCCGCACGACTCATTTTACACCTTTGTCGTCTATATATCTATGGTTTGAGGCCCCATTTTCTGATACAATTAACTCAGGTTAATGTGTTGTAAGTTCCTTCAAATATGCCTAGGAGCCTACAAAATCTTATCATAAATCTATGGAGGAACGATGGAAAAAATCATGTGGAAACCCGGAACAATGGTCTACCCGGTCCCTGCCGTTATTGTCAGCTGTGGTCAAAACCCAGAATCCTATAATTTAATCACCATTGCATGGACAGGAACTGTCTGCAGCGATCCTGCAATGACCTATATTTCCGTTCGCAAAGAAAGACATTCACATAGCCTCATCAAACAATCAGGTGAATTCGTCATCAATTTGACAACAGAATCCCTCACCTATGCTGCAGACATCTGCGGTGTGAAATCCGGAAAAGACGTCGACAAATTCAGTTTAGCAAAGTTGACACCTCAAAAGTCAAATCATATTCTGACACCTGGCATCGCTGAGAGTCCCATAAGCATTGAATGCCGCGTCAAACAGATCCTAGAGCTCGGCTCACACGATATGTTTTTGGCCGAAGTCCTGTGTGTCAATGTGGATCCTCAGTACCTAGACGAAAACGGAAAATTTCATTTGAATCACGCAAAGCCCATCTGCTACAGTCATGGTCAATACTATAGCCTCGCACAAAATCTTGGCCATTTTGGTTTTTCAGTCGCTAAACCTAAAAAATAGGAGGACAAAGTGCTCAACTACGCCATTAAACCAACGCCTATAATGCCTATTAAGCGCCTCACAATTGGCGATTCATGTGCAGTCTATGTCAAACGAGATGATCTTACAGGTTTTGAGCTTTCGGGAAATAAAATTAGAAAGCTAGAATTTGCAGTTGAGGAAGCGCTCCAAAGGAACGCCACTATTCTCCTCACCTGCGGAGGAGCACAGTCCAATCACTGCCGCGCCACCGCTGCTCTAGGTGCGAAACTTGGCATGAAAGTTGCTTTATTTCTTAGGGAGACAAGCGACGAACCTGATGCAAATTTATTGCTGAATGATCTTTTTGGTGCGGAATTTCACTTTTTGGAGCAAACAGCATCAGGTGAGGATATGCTCCTTGCCATGAACGCCTATGGAAAGGCGTTGGAAGCAGCCGGCGAAAAGCCCTACATCATTCCTCTAGGCGCATCCAATGGCATCGGCGCCCTTGGATACCGTGCCGCTTTCGATGAAATCATCGCCTATGAAGCTCAGGAAGGTTTTCAGTTTGATGCGATAGTCTCTGCAGTTGGCTCGGGTGGTACCTTTGCGGGACTTTTACTGGGTCAAATGCAGTACGCCCACCCGGCCCACCATTTTGGTTTTGCCGTTTCGGGTACTACGGCGTATTTTAAACAGCGCATTGCCGACATCATAAGCGAAGCCCGTGTCTACTTGCCTCAAGGAGAAAAGGAAAACCCCATTCCCTCATTTACCATCAGCGATCAGTACGTCGGACCAGGATATGGATTGGCAGAACCCTGTATTTATGAACTGATTCGTTTAGTCGCATCGTCAGAGGGGCTCCTCCTTGACCCCGTCTATACAGGCAAGGCATTTTACGGACTTACACAGGAAGCCACTTCCGGTATTTTGAAACGCTACAAACGCATTTTGTTTATTCACACAGGTGGCGCTTTTGGCTTATTTCCACACAAAAGGCATTTCAATTCAGTGAATAATGGGGTATAATTAAGCGCGACACAACACAAAATTTAAGGAGAATCACTCATGGATGAATTACTCAAGGGCGTATTTGCCCTCGGCATGGACTGGCGATACCTCGCCATGTTAGCGATCAGCGCACTGCTGATTTACCTCGCCATCGCTAAGGATTATGAGCCAATGCTCCTTTTGCCAATGGGATTTGGTGCAATGCTCACCAACATTCCCTTCTCTTCTGCAGTTGGACCTGAAGGTCCACTCACCGTTCTTTTCCAAATGGGCATCAAAACAGAACTTTTCCCACTCTTAATATTTGTTGCAATCGGTGCAATGATCGATTTTGGCCCCCTGTTCAAAAACCCTAAGATGCTTCTGTTTGGTGGTGCTGCACAGTTTGGTATATTCTTTACCCTTTCCTTGGCCACACTTATGGGATTCTCCCTAAGAGAAGCTGCCTCAATAGGCATTATAGGTGCCGCAGATGGTCCTACTTCTATCTTCGTCGCCAATCGATTTGCACCTCATCTCATGGGCCCAATTTCAGTCGCCGCCTATTCGTATATGGCCCTCGTGCCCATTATTCAGCCTCCCGTTATACGATTGCTCACAACCCTTGAAGAACGTAAAATTCGCATGCCTTTTCACGAGGCTGATGTCTCTAAGAAAGTTAAAATCCTCTTTCCTATTCTCATCACCCTTATTGCAGGTATCATCGTCCCTGTCAGCGTATCCCTTGTCGGTTTTCTCATGTTTGGAAACCTCCTGAGAGAAAGTGGCGTTACAGAGCGTCTTTCTAAATCAGCTCAAAACGAATTGGCAAACATTATTACAATTCTTCTCGGAATCACCATTGGTTCTTCAATGACTGCTGAAGGTTTCATCAATACGCAGACCCTCTTGATTATGGCTATGGGCCTTGTCGCCTTTGTGTTCGATACTGCTGGTGGTATTATGTTCGCCAAACTTCTCAATGTATTCTCTAAAGTCAAAATCAATCCAATGATTGGCGCCGCCGGCATCTCAGCCTTTCCAATGTCAGCACGTGTCATTCAAAGAGAAGCGCAAAAGGCTGACCCCACGAACTTTATCCTAATGCACGCAGTCAGTTCAAATGTAAGCGGTCAAATCGGTTCCATTATCGCAGGCGGTCTTGTCCTCGCCTTAATATCTTAGGAGGTCACTATGGATTTGACTTTGTTTTATGAAAGCCTAGGCATTATGGCCAAAGGCATGGGGGGCATTCTCATCTTTATGAGTTTGTTTTACCTTTTAATCGTATCCCTCGAAAAATTATTCCCCGTCAGCAAAGGAGAAAAATAATCGTCAAAAGAGCCGTATCAAAAATATTTTTTTTGATACGGCTCTTTTTTATTTTATTGCTTTTCAAAAACGCCCTAGGCGCTCCTCAGCAGCATTCGGCGCTCCGCAGGAGCATTCAACAAACTTATCCCCTTGTTAACCCTTCAAGTTCCGCCAGAGAAGCGCATGCCTCTTCCCTATTCGTTCCACACATTTCGAGGGAGGGTGGAAGGGTTTTACAAAAATTTGGTCGCTCAGGTTCACCAAAGATTCCACATCCGAAGTTGCTATCCAAATGAACACAGGGCACTCCTGCCGGCTTACCCATTGGCATACCGTAGAAAGCCGTTGTGATGGAAGGTTCTATACAACAGGCACCACATTCCATGCGACATTTAAAATCCATGAATCAACACCTCTTTCTCTTAATCACTTAACTTCTTACACCGTCTTTTGTGCAGCTAATTGCGCCTGTATTTCGACGATTTGACTTTTGTCGAGTCCATAGGTTCTGTAAGCAAAAAACGCGGCTACAAAGCTGATGAGGCCACCTATAGGAAGCATGAGGCCGAGCATAATCACCGTTTGATGGCTTTGCACCGTCAGTGTTGGATCGAATTTTATCATCTGCAGAATAAACCCAAGTGCAAATATAGCAATAGATTGAGAAAGCTTATACCCAAGAGTCAATCCGCCAAAACTGATGCCTTCAGAACGCTCTCCTGTTTTCAATGCCTCTTGGTCTGTCACGTCAGCGATCATGGAAAGGGGTATTGAAAAAAGGCCACCCATGCCGAAACCAACAAGCACAGAGAAGAACATCAAGTACGGGAAGAAGCTGCCCACGACGCTGCGGAACAAGGTCAACACAAGGATGATCACACACCCTATGATGGTCATTGCAACGCCAATGATAATAGAGGGTTTTTTATCAATACGCGCAGAGATTGCCGCCCATGCACCTTGTGATAAAATACTGACCACTACTTGAGTGCCCATTATAGCCGCTATTTGAGTGCTGCTCAGTAAATAAGAATACGTAAAAACATGGAGTCCAATGGTGCCTATGATTCCAGAAGCCGTATTGGTAAACAAATACCCCAGAAAGACCGCTCTATAATTCGGATTTTTCAAAATACGTACAAGGGATTGAATGAGTTTTGTTTCACTTTTTACAATTTGTTTATTGAGAACGGCGATATGCGACCGTGTCGTAAAGTAGGTGACGAGTCCTGATACCAGCATGCCAAAGGATGCAAAATACGCCATAGACGCATATCCATTGGGATTGAGTTGCCCTACTGGAAAAGCGGGTGTCGCTTTAAAGAAGACAAGCAAGCAAAAGGAAACAGCCAACAGAACTCCAATGAGAAAAAAAATGGTCTTCATTGCTTGAATTTGCGTGCGCTGATTGTAATCAGAAGACAGTTCTGCCCCTAAAGCTGTGTAAGGTGTGCTGTAAATTGTCAAAAACGTTTTCATCATCATGACGTATATAAAGAGCAAAATGGCTTTGGTCGTGATTGAGAGGCCCACTGGAATGGTCCACAAAAGGATGTTGAAAACGCATATGCCAACCGTGCCGATCAATAAATACAGATGTCTCCTGCCAAATCGCTTTGAACGCGTATGGTCCGATACATAGCCCATAAGTGGGTCACTGACCGCATCCCAAACAACACCTAAACTCACTGCAAGCCCAATGATGCCGGCAGGAATTTGAAGAACGGATGTCCCAAAAAAGACCAGATAGGAACCTATAATCTGAAAAACAATGCCAAATCCAAAATTTCCGAACCCGTAGGTTGTACGCTCCAAAAGACCAATTTTTATCATTAAATCCCCCTGAATCTGTGCTTGTCGCTTTTTACAGTATACCAAGTTTCAGTCCATTTCACTACTTAAACAGTCTTAAATCATCATTAGATTCCTCTGAGTATCGTTAAGTATACCAGACACCTTTTTATTTATGATGATACCTTCACAAAATTTAGCGCTAAACGCTACTCAAATCGTCAAAAAAAGGCTATGATTAAAATAAAACCTCGGAGGAATAGTCTTTGAATACATTTTTTACACAGAACCGCAATAACCTCAGTCAGCACATTGCCGATCAGGAAATGGTCCTTCTGTTTGCAGGAAGTGCTCCAAAGAGCACTGCCGATGCAAACTATGACTTTAAGCAAAACAAGAATTTTTTTTATTTCACTGGCCTTAAACAAGAGAATTTTATCCTTGCTATGACTCAAAAAAAGGGCCTCTTTGAAGCGACACTTTTTATTGAAAAGCCCGATTTCGAAGTCGAAAAATGGTACGGACGCAAGCTTAGTAAAGAAACAGCCACCGAAATATCCGGCATTGAAAAGGTAGAGTTCCTAGAAGCCTTTGAGCCTTGGCTCAACAAACACATTTACAACGATCAAATAACATCAGTCTATCTCGATTTAGAAAAATTGAGTTACAACGAAGCCCATTCAAAGACTCATGAATTTGCAAAGTCCCTTCGTGAACGTTATCTTTTCCTGACGCTAAAAACGATTCACCCCGTTTGTTCATCCCTGAGAGTCATTAAAGATGCCTTTGAAATCGAGCAAATGCAAGCGGCTATCGATCAGACAAAAATGGGTTTGGAAGCTGTCATGAAGACTTTACAGCCCGGCATGGCTGAGTACGAAATGGCGTCGATATTTTCGCACACCATTCAAATGTTAGGTGCAGATGGAAATTCATTTCCAACTATTGCAGCCTCAGGATCTGAGGCTGTGATCCTTCACTACGTGGAAAACGACCGCGTCATCGAAGACGACACTTTGCTGCTGCTTGATTTAGGCGCACAATTCAGACAGTACGCAGCCGACATCAGCAGGACTTATCCCGCCAACGGAAAATTCAATCCTCGCCAAAAAGAATTGTACAACATTGTTCTAAAAGTTCAAGAAGCGGTGATTTCTTCCATGAAACCAGGGGTGCCCTTTGAGCAGTTAAACAACACCTGCAAAACCCTCATGATTGAAGAATTGAAAGCCATTGGCCTTATACAGGAAGACTCTGAAATTACAAAATACTATTATCATGGCGTCAGCCACTATCTTGGCCTCGACGTTCACGACTTAGGAAACCGAGAGCTCTGCCTTGCACCCGGAATGGTTCTCACCGTTGAACCTGGTTTATACATCGCTGAAGAAAATATCGGCATCCGCATAGAGGATGATATTTTGATTACAGAAACGGGCCACGAAGTGCTTTCCGCGGATATTCTCAAAACAGTCGCGGACATTGAAGGGTTTATGGGGAGGTGAATGGGGTGAATCAAAATGCGATCCACCCGCCGTATCGCTTCGCTGGTCGAATGTCCCTTTGGGACGCCGAATGCTCCTTCGGAGCGCTTGAAACCTTTGGAGCGTTTGAAAACCTTTTGAGCGGCGGATGCGCCTGTGGAGAGAGATAAAATAAATTTGAAAAAGGGTGTGTATCAAAATTTTCACTTTTGATACACACCCTTTTTTTAAAAAAACTTTCAACAGCGATCACGGCTTTTTTACATCCAACTTGGCTTGAAATAGCCATAAAGCCACAAAAGCTGTCGCTTGTTGAAGCGTGCCATTTACAAGGAGCTCTCTGAGTTCCTCAAGTGTTACCCACAAAACCCGAATATCCTCATCCCATTCAAGTTGCTGTTCACCAAGCTTACCACCTTCTAGATGAACAATCCACGTAATCTCATTGCTAAACGCCAAGGACTGTCTGCAAAAACCTAAAACTTCACCACGGTCTGCCACGAGCCCAACTTCTTCACGGAGCTCTCTAAAAGCTGCAACGAGGACCTCTTCGCCAGGTTCTACGCCTCCGCCAGGAAGCTCATAGACATAGTCTGAAACTGCAGGTCTGTACTGCCTGATCAGTGCAAATCGACCTTGAAATTCCGCTAGCAAATGGACGCCGCTAGGCACTTCAAGATAAGCAAATATTTTTTTTTTGCCTTTTAGGGTATATTCCGCTTTAATGCATTTGACAGGCCCAAAAAACTCTTCCGTTTTATGATTCACTCGCCAGTCCATTATACCCTCCCTCATGATCCTTTAAATCCCTTGCGCTAATTCTCTCATCTTTCATTATTTCCCCTGAGTTGGTATTTCTCTTTGGAATCGATTATATTCTGCAAGTGCCTCTTCTTGACATCGCCTATTTTCTTGAGCCAAAAAAGATTGATGCTCTAGCGCTATTTTGACCCACCCACTGTCCAAATAATGATTGTCTACAAAATACCGAAGTGCTTCTTTTACTTTTCCAGGCTTAAGGGATTCGCGGTAAGCCACATCATAATGATGGTCCACAACAACAGGTGACAATAGATCAAGCGCAGAACTAAAAGAAAGCAAAAACTCATCCCACCGAATTGAAATCGAGTTCACAAGACACCTCCCCAATCAAACACTAACCATTATTTACCCTCAAGTCGTTTTTTTAATCAAAATCAATCGTTATCTTTAAGGGCATTCTCACATTTTTTAATAGATTCCGCCGTTTGACTGTATGAAAAAAGGCTACTTCAATAGGAAAAACAATCCTTGAAGTAGCCCTTTTAAGCATTCTAACAGAGTCTATAAGACCCATTAAGAACTTATTTCAAAATATCAAAATTGCCAATGACAGGAAGGCGAAGCGCTTTGCCATTCAGTGTGTTGATCAATCCAAAAAGGAAAAGTCCAAAGGTTGCAATCCAAGCAATCAAATTGATAAAAGGGATAATTGAAGCAACCACCGAAACAATCAGCAGAATCAAACCTTGATTTGCATGAAATTTGCCAAAAGCAGAGTCTTTTGCTGCTAAAAGTGGAATAAAGAAAATAACATATCCTAACGCTGCCACTACTTTGTTTTGTTCAATATCCTCTGGGCTAAAACTTGAAGTGTTGTCACTCGGTTGACTCATAAAAAACCTCCTTAATTGCGACCTTTTGAAAGATATGATTATCAATCTAAGTCTATTATTAAGAGTATACACCAAAATAAGAATCCTCATCAACATTCTAAAAATTAAAAAAACGAGATGACCTCAATAAAGGTCACCTCGTATTGAACCGTTACACATTACTGCAAATTAATAAGAACTGCACCGATGACAAATAATGAACCGAGACCAAATACAATTCCTTGGAATATAATTTGAACTTTAAACCATTTTGTCCATTCAATGCGTGCCACTCCTAGTGCACCCATTAAGGCAGCGGAAGTAGGAACGATACAGTTCGT
Source organism: Peptostreptococcales bacterium (assembly GCA_038240675.1). Classification (GTDB taxonomy): domain Bacteria; phylum Bacillota; class Clostridia; order Peptostreptococcales; family Acidaminobacteraceae; genus JBBRGL01. The sequence continues at coordinate 9,381 of JBBRGL010000002.1, read as the reverse complement.
TAATCCATCTCCCAATTGAAATGCAAGAACTGCCACTTGTTTAGAAACGCCGACAAGTTGAGCAAGTGGTGCCATAAGAGGCATTGTAAGTGCTGCTTGTCCACTACCAGATACGACGAAGAAGTTAAATACGGATTGGAAAACATACATAAACCAAGCTGTGAGCACTGTTGGTAATCCGTTCAGTGCATTTGCCATGCCGCTGAGAATCGTATTCATTACAGTGTCTCTACCTGCACCCGTTCCTCCAAGTACCAAAACAATACCTTGAGCCATTCCGACAACCATTGCAGCACCTACAAGATCAGCCGCACCTTTTCTAAAGGAAGAGGCTATATCATTGACGTGCATATCATCTAGTTTAAAGATTAAAGCGATGATTCCAGACGCAAGTCCAATAGTGAAGAAAATAGTTGCGATTTCTGGCAAATAGTACTCATACTCATTTACACCCCAAATAATCCAAGCTATTCCAATAACAATTGTTGAAAGCACCAGACCATGACCTATACCAAATTTTGCAGTCGCAGCCGATTTGCCCTCAAATTCACTTCTGAAATAGGCATCTGTATGGTAAGAAATCGATTTAGTTGGATTTTTCTTGATATAAAGCGCATAAATCATAGTAAAGGCAATCCCGACTGCAGTAAATACAACCCACATCGTAATTCTAAAGCCCGAACCTGAACCTACTTGAAGCCCTGCTATCCCTTGTGCTATAGCGACCGAGAACGGGTTCATCCATGAAGCAGCAAATCCGACTTGCGTCGCAACATAAGTGATAAAGACACCTGTTACAGCATCATAACCCATTGCAACCATTACAGGTACAAGGATCATAGCAAAAGGAATAGCTTCTTCACCCATACCGAAAACAGCTCCGCCAAGGGAAAAGAGTACAAACATTATAGGAATAAGTGCAATTTCGTAGCCTTTTGTTTTATCAATCAGCTTCAATATACCATTGTCAACAGCGCCTGTTCTGAGAACTATGCCAAAAGAACCCCCTACAATAAGTATAAAAGCCATAACCCCTACTGCAGATCCCCATTTGTCTCCAGATACAAATCCTTCGAACATATAATTAAGGAATCCCATTTCGCCCCATTTTTCAAAAATCTTAATGTTGAGCTTGTTTCCTTCAGTAACATACTTTCCATATACTTGAATGACTTTAAACCCTTCAACTTCAATAGCTTTTGCTTTTGCTTTTTTAATAGCACCTAATTCTTCTGTGCCACTGAGCAATAAGGTTTTTTCGCCAGAAGCATCAAGGGTATACTCTGTACCTCCGACAGAGAAGTTAGCCACTTCGCCTTCAGCCACTTGCGCAATCACCGTATTGTCAATTGCAATTGCTTCATAGGAAATATCAAATTTCCCCATCGGTAAAACATACGTCATGAGTGCCGCAAGGAGTACGATAAAAAAGATGATGACGTAGGTGTCTGGCATTTGCCATTTTTTAATTCTAGCTTCCATAGGATCCCCCTTAAATTAAATTCAAGAATCTATAATGCAAAAGAGATGCCAACATATGCGCTGGCAAAATAAAATCAATTGAATAACGACTTAAACGTCAGACCCCCTAACAGGAGAACTGTTAGGGGGCTTTAAATATTTTCCACATATTTTAAAAGTGAATTTGCGTTATTTGTTATGCTTTAATGGTTTTTTAATGGCTTTTAATGGTTGCTACTTCCCCATTATAAAATCCTCACCCATTTGAGTCAACGTTGTTCCAACTTTGCCTCTTCCAGATTTTACATAACCCTGTTGTTCTAATTGCTCAAGTTTATGCCTAACTTGATTTGAAGTCATCGGATAATCCGATTGTGAACAGAGGAGAGCAATCTTTTCTCGCCCACAAATTTGATGTTGCTGTAGTATTGCCTTTACTTTCGTTAAAATGAAAACCGATTCATCACTGATTGACACCTTAAAGGAGGCCACCTGAGCAACCCGCTCACCAACGCTCTCAAAAAACGCCTTATTCGGAATGTCGTCTACCGTCAACCGATTGTTATTCATTACAGCCATCATATAAGCAACAGTATTTTTAAGCTCTCTCACATTGCCATACCACTGATGGGCATTTAACGACTCATAGACCGCTTTATCGACTGTTGTCGAATCATTAGAAGCGCTGCTTACAAAAAAACGAATTAAATCACCGATATCTCCTTTTCGCTCTCGCAGGGCGGGCGCATGAATATATCCAATCTTAAGGCGATAGTACAAGTCTTCTCTAAACTGTTTTTCATTGACCATAGCACTTAAATCCCGATGAGTCGCAGCAATAATGCGTACATCAACTTTGCGAATTTCCGTGGCACCTATGCGCATAATTTCATTTTCCTGCAACACCCTTAGTAGCCTTGCTTGAACTTTAAAAGATACATCGCCAATTTCATCTAGGAAAAGAGTTCCTCCATCCGCTTGCTCAAAAAGCCCCGCTTTCCCACCTTTCTTTGCTCCAGTAAAAGACCCTTCCTCATAACCAAATAGTTCACTTTCAATCAGTTCATCAGACAAAGCACTAAAATTCACCGCCAAGAAAGGTCCCTGACTTCGATTAGATGCTTGATGAATAGCACTGGCAATAAGCTCTTTACCCGTTCCACTTTCTCCAGTAATCAGTATCGTGAGCTGCGTTTTAGCGAGTTTTGGAATGATTTCTTTGACTTTATTGATCGCTTCCGAATGCCCCACCATATCCTCGGTGGTATACTTGGCAACAAAGCCCTTTTGCTGTAATTCTCTTTTTATTTTTTCTGTTTCCTTTAATGTATCCCGAGCGCTCTTCAAAGTCACCATGACTGAATCTTGAAAAATATGATGCTTTGTCATCAACAATTCACGGCCCTGAAGCACAAAAATCTCTCCGTTATAATCATTCCCGTTTTGAAGCATTTCCAAAAAAGCGCGGTCCGAAATAACCTCTGCAAGAGGCTTCCCAACGTGTGTTTTGTATTTGGAAGTAATCAGCCTCTTGAAATTTTCATTAGAGACTGTAATAATCCCCTTCGGATTATAGACCAGTAGCCCATCGTTAAGGTATTCTAAAACCGTCTCTAAGTGTTGGTTTAATTCAGCGACCTGATTGCGGGACTCCGCCAGCCGAAATGCCACGTTTGTGATTTTTTCAAGATACTTTTGCGAAAAAGTTCCAGCCCTCTCATCCAATATATTGAGCTTTGAGAGAATCTGTGTCAGTGTTGAAAAATCGAGAATACGGGGACCGATGTCAACTACCCGACTAACCCATGAGGGTATATGCATGTTCTCACCGGGAGTAATAGCCGTGGTGATGCCCGTCAAATCCTCTTCCGAAACAAAATCTGGACTAAAAGGAATATAGTGAATATGATTAAGACCAATGCGTTTAAGGTCATCTATCACTTCTAGAGAAGTGGTGTGCAAATCGTTGACCAGTAAGCAACTCATGTTTTTTTCAAGATCAACCACCTGATCAAGCCGTTCGAAGTTGATTGTTCTATTAGCGACAATAAAATCAGCCCCAGACCTTAATCGACCAGAAGTTTTGAGTTCCTCATAGAGTATCTGGCTTGAAATCACCACCAGATCTTCAAGAATGGGCGCATCTATTTGTTCATCGACAATATAAAGCACGACGTCTTGATTTTGACCGATATATTCAGAAAGTTGCTGCAAAAGAGCCTCAGCTGTAGCACGTGAACCTGTTACAAGTGCAATTTTTTGAATTCCCAAAATAGATATCCTCATTTCCTTATGGCTAATCGATACTCTCAGAGGGTATTTCCCCCACTAATTTTCTTCAAATACGTCCCATACGAGCTGCTTGCCGCCCAGCATCATCGGCTTGCCGAGTGCAAAAACATCCATTATTTCAAGAGTCTCATCGTCTAGTAGAACAACGTCAGCATCTTGATCTAACTGAATTCTTCCTTTGTTTTTTAACTTTAAACGATCAGCAGGGTTTGAGGTTATGACTTTGATCGCCAATTCGAAAGGAACACGAACGTCAACAACAGCTTCTCTGACAGCCGCATATAAAGACGACAACTTCCCAACGCCTAGACCTACAAAAGCACCTGCATCGTCAAACTTAGGCAAACTCCCTTGACCATCAGACGTGAAGGTAATGCGTTCTACAGGAACGCCTGCAGCTAACATCCTCGCCAGTGCTTGTCCACATGCCACTTCACCCTCCTCCAAAAACTGTGGCGTCGTAGAAGTGGTGAAATCCACGTTTCCGCCTTTTAGAGCATACTCAATCCCTTTTTCAAACAACTCCGGATTTCTGTTGCAGTGTGTCGGAACAAACTGACTGAGGGGGATTTGAGAGGTTTCTACGACGCTGTAGATGTCCTTAAAGAAATCCTGTCCGTCGCCTAAATGGACGTTGACGATCCCTGCCTTTCCACTGAGAATCCCTGCGACTCTGGATTCTGACGTGACTTTTCGGAGGGCATCCACCCCAGCGCAGGAGCTTCTGTGATCATTTACAGCGACTTCACCTACGCCGATGACTTCATCAATGCAGCAAATATCTTTCATGACATCGCCTGTCAAACTTCTAAGCGGCAACTGATAAGAGCCTGTATAACAATAGGCACTGACCCCTTGCTCCTTCAGACCTTTAACTTTTGCAATGAGATTTTCCATACTTCGCATAACGCCGTCTGTCCCAAGACAGCCTACGACAGTAGTCACACCTGCCAAAACCATATCCGACAACCTCAGTTCAGGCGTCCTCGTCTTAAATCCACCTTCACCGCCGCCACCGGTCACATGAACATGGGCATCAATAAATCCAGGAACAAGTCTTTTCCCGCTTCCGTCGACGTGTTTAACCTCTAACCCACATTGCTCTAAATGCAAAGGTTTGCCCAGATACACAATTTTTTCGCCCGCCATCACTAAATCTAAAATCCCAAGCCGTTCTGGAGCATACACTTCAGCCCCTGATATCCAAATCAACATCTCCTACCTCCAGCCAATCTACTTTTGCTTCATATTGAAGCCTCACTGATTACCACTGCAAGTTTCGTGCCGTTTTGTTTAGATTTGAGCTTTTTTCTTGAAATCCACTTCAATGACCAAAATAGCCACAAAAATAAGGATACAGCCCATAATCATAAAGAGCGACATGGTTTCCTTCAGAATTAGTACTCCAAAAAAAGCCGCAAACACAGATTCTAATGAAAGAATAATCGAAGCGTGAGAAGAGGACGTATACTTTTGAGCAATGGTTTGAACGGTAAAACACGCAAAAGTTGACAGGATTGCTAGAAAAAGAATTGCAGCCCAAGCGCGAAATGACAAAGTTGCCGGGATAGGTTCAGTCGCAAGTGCAGTGACGACAAACCAAACCGCTGCAATCCCAATCTGTAAAAAAGCCAATTTGAAAACGCTCATATCTTTGGCAAAATATTCAATAGAAATAATATGCCCCGCAAATAAAACGGCGCAAACGAGCGTCAAAACATCTCCAATATTGATTGAAAACCCTCCCTGTAGACTAATAAAACCTATGCCGATTATGGTGAGTCCACTTCCGATAAGCGCCTTTAACCCTGGACGTTTTTTATAAATAAGCCATGACAAAAGGGGTACCACCACAACATAGACAGCTGTCAAGAAGCCTTGCTTAGATGCAGTCGTATATTGGAGTCCATAGGTCTGAGCTGCAAAAGCTAGAAATAAAATAGTGCCCACCACCGCACCTTTTTTCAAGTCCGTACGATCAATTTTGCCAATCCATCCGAAAAGAGCACAGTAGACAACTACAGCGGCTATAACGAATCGAATCGCCATAAGCACCATTGGCGTCACCGTCCCCAAAGCGTCTTTGACCGCCACAAAGCCGCCTCCCCAAACAATTGCCACAAATAACAAACTCACATCTGATAACAATGCTTTTTTACTTGCACTCAAATGATTCACGTAATCTCCTCCTGTTAAATGTTATACCTAACCTACTCTATTTACAAAATAGTTTTCTGCATCCGTTGACAATGATTATCATTTGATATATAATATCATTAAATAAGTAATCGAGGAGGTCCTATGAAAAACACACTTGATGAAACAATTGATATCCTTGGATCAAGCAAAACCGAAGCATGGGCAAGCGTCCAATATTACACCGAAGAAAATGTATCTATACCCACTTTGGACGGCGTTATTGAAGCAAAAAAATGGATTGAAGAAAACGAAAAATAGTCTGCGTGTTGATAAAATGTGTAACTGTACTGTACGTCATAGGCTGTTTCCTGTATAGTGATAATGTCCGAATATTATTCTAAGGAGACGTTTCAATGACACTAACAGCCGTTATTTTTATATGCGTCGCAGGATTTCTTGCAGCAGCTGTGGATTCCATAGCTGGAGGTGGTGGTATGATTAGCCTTCCGGCTATTTTAGCTGCAGGTGTACCGCCCCACCTTGCACTTGGCACCAACAAATTTGCAAGTTCCTTTGCATCTTTGACCAGTACCATTAAATTTGCACGTTCTTTAAAAATAAATTTCAAGTTGGCTGCTTTCCAAATCCCGGCGACCATAGTCGGATCAGCCATAGGGGTTAGAACAGTTCTCAGCATACCCGAAAGTTTTCTCAATATCTTAATAGTGGTAATGATTTTTTCAGTTGCACTCTACACCATTTTCAAAAAAGACTTTGGTCAATACAACACCTTCAAAGGCCTTACGGCCAAAAACATCACTCTAGGCGTTATATTTGCCTTTGCACTAGGTTTCTATGATGGTTTTTTCGGGCCAGGAACTGGTTCATTTTTGATTTTCCTTTTCATCAGCGTTTTTGGATTTGATTTCACGTCTGCAGCTGGTAACGGAAAAATCCTCAATTTTATCAGCAATATAACCTCGCTGATTTTATTCGCTATCGGCGGCAAAATCGTGTACCTTGTGGGTATTCCTATGGCCATCTCAATGATTTTTGGCGCTTGGGTAGGTACCCACATCGCCATTACAAATGGACCAAAAGTCATTAAGCCTATCTTTGTGACCATTGCCTGTCTTCTCATTATAAAACTGATTTACTCTGCTCTAACGGCCTAATACAAGTCATAAACAAAGACAGCATCCCAACATTTACACTGTAGGATGCTGTCTTTTTCTATCCTGTTCCCTATAAACTTTTGGTTACTTTTTCTTTATAACATCAGCAGTATGCATGCCTTTTCTTTCATTATCAACCACCACAGTGCTCATCACTTTAGTCGTGGTATTGCGCTGTGTGATATTCTTTTCAAGTTTATTAGAGCACTTTGGACACATTCGACCACTTAAAATAACGCGACCGCAATCTTCGCAGAATCGACTGTCCGGATTGTTCTTTAAGCTCAATCGCCCTTCTTTGACATAGCCCATAATCTCTTTTGATGTAATTTCTATGCCCATTTCCGCCAAGGCATCCACAAGATCTTGTGGTGATATATCAGGATTGTCATACACTGTGTCTCTTGCTGCTTTAAATTTTCTTTGATCCTCGTCCACTATTTCGCTGTAACGTTTCTTCGGTCCTGAACCGCATGAAGAACAAACCTTATCTGAAGCGTCATCGGCACCAAAAAATTTCCCGCACATCTCGCATTTCACCAACATTAAATGTACCTCCTACACCCTATAAAGTTATCTCATCCAGAATTAGAGTTATTCTCTTCTCATTATAACAGGAGTACACATCAAAAGACAACCGTTATAAGCCTCTGAAATCTTCATTCCGTGGCAATTATACCCGATTTGAATAGAAAGAATCCCCTTTTCTACTGTATATAAAACATTGCGTTAGCCAGGTCGTTTTCGACATCCATGAGTTTTTCCTCATAAGAAAAGTCCGTTGGATTCCCAATGAAATTCATTGGTCTTAACCTACACCTTAGACTCACTTAATGTATTCCCCTTTTAACCCGCCTTAAAACAAATTTGTCTAAACCATTTTCCCTTTCTTATGGGTTTAGAGTAAAAACAGGCGCCTCTGGCCACTCAAGAAGAGCGCTAAATCCTCTCCTGTCAAATAACTTTGATTGCCTTTTGAGAGAACGCTGATCTTTACCTTTTGATTTCAGAATGCTCACTTCTTTGAATTATTTCGTCTTGAAGTTCCTTTTGAAGGTTATTGAAGTAATCCGAGTAGCCAGCCACGCGAACGATGAGGTTTTTGTATTTCTCAGGATTTTGCTGGGCTTTGATCAAGGTCTCTCTTTTGATGACGTTGAACTGAATATGATGGCCATTCATGGAAAAATACGCGCGAATCAAATCCTTGACAGCGGTTTTGCCTTTGAGTTCATTCAAAAATTCAGGTGCAAATTTCATATTGAGCAAAGTGCCGCCTGTTTTGATATGGTCCATTTTCCCTGCGCTTTTAACCACTGCTGCAGGTCCTTTAAGGTCTTTTCCTTGAACGGGGGATATGCCTTCAGAAAGTGGCATATGTGCTTTCCTACCATCTGCAGTTGCGCCAATCACAGCGCCAAAATAAACGTGGCAAGTCGTAGGGAGCATATTAATTCTGTAGGTTCCTCCAGTTGGCGTCGGTCTACCGTCCACCTTGCTAAAGTAAAGTTCAAAAACTTCCTTCATTAGATCGTCTGCCGCATCGTCGTCATTGCCATATGAGGGGGTTTTATTGATGAGGAATTGTCTGTCAGCTTCCGCGCCTTCAAAATTGGCATCCAATATTCCCATGAGTTTTTCGAGGCTATAGGTCTGATGCTCATACACATGGGTCTTGATCGCACTTAGGGTATCTGTAATGGTTCCTATACCCACGCCTTGAATGTAGCGCGAATTATACCGTGCGCCTCCCTTATTGTAATCCTGAGCGTTTTCAATACAGTCGTCAATCCAGAGGGATAAATAAGGGCAAGGCATCTGTTCTGCATAGATTTTTTCAATAGCATCATTGCCTTTAAGTTTAATCTCTAAAAAATAATCGATTTGCTTTGAAAAAGCAATCATGAGCTTATCGAAATCACCCAAATCTTTTATTTCTCCCGTTCGAATGCCGAGCTGTTCATTTATAGTGGTGTCGAAACCATTGTGAAGGGTCAAATCAAGAATTTTGACTAAATTGAAATACCCCGTCAAAATATAGGCTTCTTTCCCAAAAGCACCCGTTTCAACGCAGCCGCTTGTGCCACCTTCTCTCGCATCCACGAGGGTTTTGCCCTGCCGCATAAGCTCCTGCACCACTGCATCCGCATTGAATACGGAAGGTTGTCCACGTCCTTCTTTTATAACATCCAGTGCACTGAGAATAAATCCATCTGGATTCACTTTCGACACTTGGATATTGGTACTGGGCTGCAGCAGCTGCATTTCGCCAATAACCTCAAGCAAAATGAAGGTCAAAGGATTAACGCCATCT
>JBBRGL010000001.1:0-28107 GCA_038240675.1 Peptostreptococcales bacterium | reverse complement strand
GCACCCTGATTTTGAGCATAGCGATGATAATGGGTTGCAATCTCTTTGGACACTTGGATAAAGTCCATATCCGATTCTAAAAAAGCCACCAAAAGCGCTTTCATTGTGGGTTCCGCAACAAACCGCGCCTTGAAATTGTCCTCTGTTTGTATGAGTTTGAGAAGATGCTTATAAATAAATTCTTCAGCCTCAGGCGTCAGTGTCATGGGTTCTTGGTTGTAGAGTGGCTCTGAAATGCGCGTATCGACAATATGCATAATTGCTTGTCTAATCTGTGGGGTTTCTATATGCCTTAAATCCACTTGAAATCCTCCTCTAATCTAAGGCTAAAAGCCTAAATTGCTGTGTTTTAAAGTTCTTTATCAGCATCTTCTATAAGTTCAAGCAGAGCGTCTACGACATCCGAATCAAACTGTACATTTCTCCCTTTGATGAGTTCTTCAACGACTGCGTCTTTTGAAAGCGGCGTTTGCCTGTACGCCCTTGCAGACGTCATGGCGTCATATGCATCCGCCACCGACAAAATCTTCGCTTCTAAGCAAATGGCATCACCTTTAAGTCCATAAGGATAGCCAAGTCCATCAATGCGCTCATGGTGCTGCAACAAAATTCGAGAAGGACGCTCTAAAAAGTGCACATCTTTAATGATTTCATAACCAATAAGGGGATGCATTTTAATCATACTGAGTTCGTCTTTTGAGAGAGATGTCCGCTTGTTGAGAATTTTATCAGAAATAGCAATCTTGCCGATGTCATGCAAAACGCAAGCATAGACCAAATCCTGTGTATTTTCATAAGTAAGCTCCATATGTTCAGCCAACAATTTTGAAATGTCCCCTACGCGCTCACAGTGGCCTCTGGTATAATCATCAGAAGCTTCAATAGCGTTAGCAAGGGCCTTCACGGTGGTCAGGTAGTTGTCTCCCAGTTCATTGAGTAGCCTTGAAAGTTCATCGTTCATAGCCTCTACTTGAGAACTGTAGGCAATGATTTCTTCTTTTCCCTGAATGATTTCTCTGTTTTTTATCTTGAGCATTTTCAAATGGTGATCCCGTTCATAAAACAGCTCTTCAATGGTGTCTAACATGGTGTCAAAACCTCTAGAAAGCGATCCAAATTCATCACGCGTGTTTATTTCAGTCCTTTTTTTGATGTCGCCCTTTGTCACATCGTCTATGACGCCCAATAGCTTTTCAAGGGGTTCAAAAAGTTTGGCAGAGATGATGATCCCAATAAAGAGCGTGATGATAATCTGTATGAGCGCTGCCCAGAATATCCGCACTTTAGACGCGTTCAGAGTGGCTTCAACCTCAAGAGGGCGTGCGCCGACCAAAACCCATTTGTTTGTAGATAAGGGCATGATGCTGACCACGTATTCAGAGCCGTTTATTCTTCGAATCAGGGACTGTTCTTCTTTTAAAGAATCTAGAGTGAAGCGCTCCATAACATTTCCGGGGTTTACTTCAGTGGTTGCCACCGGTAGTCCAAGTGTATTGACAATATAAAGCTGTGATTCTGCGTCAAATTTAAGCTTTTGAAGAATCGCGTTAAACCGCTGGACTTCAATGTCAATAGCCATGACCCCCACGACCACACCCTCTCTTAAAACGGCTTTAGAGACTGTCTGAAGCATTTTTCCGGAATCACCTGCATCAACATAGGGCTCTGACCATTGAATCGCAAGCGGTTCCTTTTTCGCCGTTATATACCACTCACGCAATCGGCAATCATAGGTCTGCGGCATGGTTGAATCTGTGGGCGCAATGAAAATCGAACCGTCTTTTTCGAGGCCAAAAAACATCCACGTAATATCGCCAGAGGATTCCGTCACACTGAGCCATTTTTTATACGTTGATATAAAATTGCCAGGTATGGTTCTTGTGATATGGCCTTGAGCAGGATCTGCCTCATAATTCATAAGGGTTGACTCTTTTGACCAGTACTGCACCAAGGTTTCCATATCTGTAATAAGCTTTTCAAAATAATAATCGCGTACATTTCTGATTTCAGCTAAATTACTGGATTTTACCACTAAATAGGACGTGCGCTGTGTGTCATTCAAAATAAAAAAACTCACCAAAATCGTTGATATTGCAGCTGTCAGCAGCAGCGTTATCAACATTTTTCCCCGAATACTCCTCATGGAATTCCCCCAAATCAAGTGTTTTATCATGTCCCCTATTTATCTATAGCACTTTGAATGCCTCTAGCCTCTATAATATCAAGGATTGAAGGAATATGAAACAAGGAATATTGCCTCATTTTATGGCGTATTTCGATATGTAAGAAAAACCCCTCAAACAGGTACTGCTGAGGGGCAATGTAATGTAATGTAATGAAATAAACTTTACTGCCTGAGCCAAAATTTGACCAGTAGAAAAACACCGAAGGTGAACATCGCAAGGAATCCCAATACGTAGGGCATAATGACCTGAATAGCGGCTATGGTCAGCGCCAAATAATCTTTAGAGGTGAAGTGAAATTCATCGTCAAAATGCAGTCGTTTGGTCTTCATGTGCGTCTCCTTATGGGTGGTCGTAAAATAATCAGGATATTAACTGCCTGGACTCAACTCTATTTTGCAAAATGACACGCACAAAAATGCTCATTGCCATAATCCTTAAACTCTGGTTCTTGATCCTTGCATATTTGCTGAGCCATAAAGCAGCGTGTATGAAACTTACAACCTGAAGGCGGATTTGCTGGTGAAGGTATATCGCCTTCAAGAATAATATGCTCTCGCTTGTACTCAGGATCTGGCACTGGAATTGCTGATAAAAGTGCACGTGTATAAGGGTGTTTTGGTCCATTATACAAATCTTTTTTAGCTGCGAGCTCGACCAGTGACCCTAAATACATAACGCCCACTCTGTCACTAATGTGTTTTACGACACTGAGGTCATGGGAAATAAACAGGTACGAAAGGCCCATTTTTCTTTGGAGGTCCTTCATCAGATTGATAATTTGGGATTGTATCGAAACGTCAAGAGCCGATACAGGCTCATCGCAAACGATAAAGGTAGGATTCAGAGCAAGTGCTCTTGCAATACCGATACGCTGTCTCTGTCCACCTGAAAACTCATGTGGATAGCGGTTGACGTGGTAGTCATCAAGACCGCAAAGTCTGATGATTTCCACAACTCTATCCTTAAGTTCTGGTCCTCTTTTGTAGAGCCCGTGCTGTATAAGTGGCTCTGAAATCATCTCCCCTACCGTCATTCTAGGGTTAAGGGAGCTGTAAGGATCTTGGAAAATAATCTGCATCTTCTGTCTGAGCTTGATCATTTCTTTTTTAGAAATTTTAAAAATATCCCGTCCTTCAAAAAATACTTCTCCCTCAGTGGCCTCGTGAAGTCTGAGGAGCGTTCTACCCGTTGTCGATTTGCCACAGCCTGACTCGCCAACAAGGCCCAATGTCTCGCCTTTGTAGATGACGAAATTCACATTGTCCGCAGCTTTGACATAGCCAACAACACGTCTGAAGAATCCCGCTTGAACAGGGAAATACTTTTTAAGATTCTTGACAACCAAAAGAGGCTCTCTTTTTGTTGAGTTTTCTGGATTCATTTGCGTGTGCCTCCTTTCTCAGCGACAAAGCAACTGACAAAATGCCCTGGAGAAAGCTCTTTGAGTTCAGGTTGTTCTTTACGGCACTGATCTATTGCAAACTTACATCTTGGGTTGAAGTAACATCCTTGTGGCAATTTAAGCGGATTCGGAACAGAACCATCAATGGATTCCAAGAATTCCGCTTCTTCGTTGAGCTTTGGCACCGATGCCAAAAGACCCAGTGTATAAGGGTGAGTCGGCTGTGCAAAAATAGTCTTAACGTCAGATTTTTCGACGATTTTGCCTGAATACATAACGATGACATCGTCTGCCATTTCAGCAATTACCCCTAAATCGTGTGTAATGATAATAATCGCCGTATTGAGTTTGTTTTTGAGATCGTTCATGAGCTCCAAAATCTGCGCCTGAATAGTCACATCGAGGGCTGTCGTAGGCTCGTCAGCTATAAGGATTTTGGGCTGACACGCAAGGGCAATAGCGATCATGACGCGCTGTCTCATTCCCCCTGAAAGCTGATGGGGATACTCGTCCACAATTTTTTCGCCGCGGGGAATGCCGACGATTTTCAACATTTCAATGGCCTTCTGACGGGCTTCATCTTTAGTAATCTTCTGGTGCAAAATCAACACTTCCATGATTTGAAAACCGATGGTGAATACGGGATTAAGAGATGTCATAGGTTCTTGAAAAATAATGGACATTTCATTGCCGCGTATCATACGCATATCATTTTCTTCAAGCTTGATTAAGTCCTGTCCTTTATAAAGCACTTCGCCTTCAACGATTTTGCCAGGTCTACTGAGCAGTCTCATGAGGGACATAGCCGTTATACTTTTGCCACAACCTGACTCTCCAACGATTCCAAGGGTTTTACTCTCTTTGACTTCGAAGGAAATACCATCGACAGCCTTTACCACACCTTTTTCTGTAAAGAAGTGCGTTCTCAGGTTTTTTACTTCTAAAATTGCTGACATATGCTCCTCCTTACTTATGATTTTGGATCTATGGCGTCGCGAAGACCATCGCCAATCAAGTTGATACTCATGACTGTCAAGAATATACACATACCCGGTGGAATCCAAATCCATGGGCGCATTTTAAGCACAAAGAACTCACGGGCAGATTGAATCATATTGCCCCAAGTCGGTGTAGGGGGTACAACGCCAAGTCCTAAGAAGGAGAGGGCTGATTCCGTCATGATGGCACCTGCGAGGGCAAGGGTTGCAGAAACGATGATATAGCCGAGTGTATTCGGCAATAGATGCTTGACAATTTTGCGCATATCCGATAATCCAAGGGCTGTAGCCGCTTGCATAAATTCCATCTCTCTCAGAGACAAAATTTGACCGCGAACAAGTCTTGCAAGACCCGTCCAGCTCAATATGCCTATGACCATCATGGTGATGTACATTTTGTATTCGCCCGGTACCTGAGTGCCTACAACCGCAGAAACGGTAATGGCAAGCGGCAGGAACGGGAAGGACATGACCACTTCCGTGATACGCATGAGTATATCGTCCACAACGCCCCCATAATATCCAGCGATACCGCCGATCAGGGATCCAAGTATAACGCTGATGACAACGGCAAATATACCGACCATAAGCGATACGCGACCGCCATAGAGGACACGTGTCAAATAGTCTCTGCCTATATCGTCAGTTCCAAGCCAGTGCTGAGCGCTTGGGGCTTTATTGATTTGACGTAAATCTCTTTGCTCTTCATCATAAGGCGTGAGTATGGGCGCAAATACGGCACCAAACACCAGTATAAAAAGAATGACGCAGCCTGTTATGGCAATTTTGTTCTTTCTAAAACGGTTGAACACCATTTCCCAAGGGCCTATGACATGTTCATGGGTTTTGCTTTCTACTTTTTTCACGTTTGATTTTTTCTCAGTCATGGCTTCCTCCTATTCTACTTTAACGCGTGGGTCGACCAGTGCGTATCCAATGTCCGCCAAAAGGTTGCCTAGGAGCGTTAAAATGGCAAAGAACATCATGAGGGCCATCATGAGATTGTAGTCTCTACCCGTTACCGATTCAAGCAATATGCGTCCTATTCCTGGCCAGTTGAAAATGGATTCAATAATGACCGCACCGGAAAACAAAGCCGGTATTGAAAAACCTAAAATTGTGACAATAGGAATCAGAGCGTTTCTAAAAGCGTGCTTATAGATGACCACTTTTTCACTGAGTCCTTTTGAGCGGGCTGTTCGGATATAATCTTGACTGATTACATCCAGCATGCCATTTCGCGTATAGCGCACTGTGCCTGCGATATCGGATATGATGAGGACTATGCCTGGTAGAACCATGTGCCTGAAAATTTCTAAGAAACGCGCCATCTCGATATTTTTGCTGCCCGCTTCAACCATGCCGCTGATTGGCAACCATTTGAGCTTGACCGAAAAAATAAAAATCAGGAGTAATCCAAAGAAGAATGAGGGCAATGAAATACCAATTAAAGAAAACACGGTGACGAAGTTGTCGAATTTAGTGTATTGCTTGACGGCCGATATAATGCCGAGAGGTATCGAAATTAAGAAAGCGATTGCAAAGGTGAAAACATTAAGAAGGACAGTATTCCAAATAAAAATACCGATGACATCACTGACGGGTCTTTTATAGGTATAAGATTCACCAAAGTCGCCCACAGCTGTCCGTTGTAACCACATGAAATATTGAATATAGATGGGTTTGTTAAGGCCAAGTCGTTCTCTTTCCATTTCCTTTTGTGCAGGTGTTGATTTAGGGTTTAAGTTTGCTCCAACTGGATTTCCTGGTGTTAATTTTATGATTCCGAAAATCAATACAGAAATCAACAAGATAACGGGAACCATATGAAGAAGACGTCTCAGGATATACTTAAGCACGGTTTTCCTCCTCTAAAAAAGATAAAGTGATCCTTTTAAATGTCCTTAAAAAAGACCGGCATATCCCTATGCCGGACCTTTTAAGTTGTTTATTATACTTTTCTAATCTTAATTATCAAGCTCCACTGACTCAATGTAGAAAGTCCAGTCGCAATATGAGCTGATCACCAAATTTTTCACACGGTTGTTGAAAGTATCCCATGTATCGTTTTGGTTGAGGAACATATAAGGTACTTTTTCGTTCATTTTTACTGCAAATTCTTGGTAAATCTTGATGCGCTCTGCTTGATCAAACTCTTTTGCACCAGCTTCTAACAGCTTATCGATCTCAGGGTCTCTGAGGCCGATAGAGTTGTTTCCGTCTGGCTCATCCATTGTTGTGTGGAAAGTGTAAAAATTGTCGCCTGGATCTACAGTCATTGACCAAGACATGTTGTAAAGTTGGAAATCACGTGATGTGTATACTTTTTCAACAAGTGAGTTGAAATCCATTAAGTTTGGCTCAACCTTAACGCCAATTTTCTTCCAATCCGCTTGGAGAAGTGGAATCATCGTCTCAACATACTTAGACTCTGTGTAAGTGTCCCAAATGAACGAGAGTTTTTTGCCATCTTTTTCACGGATGCCATCTGGTCCAACTTTGTAGCCTGCTTCTTCTAAGAGCGCCATCGCTTTGTCAGCATCGTAGTCATAAGGGTTTACATCGTTGCTGTAGGCCCACGATACTTGTGAAATAGGCGTATTACAAACAGCAGAGTTGCCATTGTAATAAAGATCGATAAAATCTTTGCGGTTGAATCCATAGACGAGAGCTTGACGAACGCGTTGGTCGGCGAGTCTTTCATCTCTTAAGTTAAAGCCCATGTAGCCATAAGAGTTGCCTGGATAAACCATGTTGTTGATGAATCCAATAGCATCAATTTGATCTTTGTTGTCTTGTTTTGGAGGCACAGATAATTGCATATCTATTGAACCCGCTTCAAGTTCTTGGAACTGTGTATCTGGTGTTGTGAACTTACAGATGATATTCTTGATATTGATTTTTCCACCGTACCAAGTGTCATACGCTGTCAATTCAACATACTGTTTAGGCTCGAATTTAACCATTTTATAACGGCCTGAACCCATTACATCCATAGCAGCCATTTTGTCTTTAAGTGTTTGTGCATTGCCTTTTTCAAAACCATAGTAGTGAACTGGCATAATGCCACCTATTAGGTTATAGATATTACTTACTTTTGCTTCTTTAAAAGAAACTGAGACCGTGTAATCATCGATAATTTTAATGCCTGTAAGCTCAGTTGCTTTTCCAGCATTGTACTCTTCGAAACCGACTACATCGAATACAGAAGAGTTGTATCTGCCATCATAACTTGGATCAGCAAAAGTTGTATATGTGAATTTGACGTCTTTTGCTGTCAGTGGTGTGCCATCCCAGAACTTGACATCATCTCTCAAGTGGAATGTGTAGGTTTTTTTGTCATCAGATGTTTCAAAGCTTTTAGCGAGTTGTGGCACCAATGCACCAGATTTGTCGTTTGTCAAAAGACCATCAAACATGAGTTGAACAATGTACCCATCATACGTTGTTGAGTAGTAAGCTGGGAAGAAATCACCCTTGGCTTCAGTCATACCCACTACGAGTGTGTCCGCAGCATTCGCTCTATCTTTTGCTGGGTTTGGAATCGCTGTATCCGTTACAGTTGCTTCTGTTGCCGTTGCATCTTTTGCTACCGCTTCAGCTGAAGCCGCTGCATCAGGTGTAGTTGTCTTCGGTGCGCATCCTGTGAAAACAGTGACGACCATCAACACTACGAGTACCATTGCTAAAATTTTCTTCGACAAAATTATCCCCTCCTATTTCTTTCTCTTTTGTACTTTCGGGTCCAATAGGATCACTTGAAATGTACAAAGGTTACTGTCAGTATATATAAAAAGACAACACTTTGAAATCACATTTAGGTAAAATTAAGATTGTCTGAGCTCATTTGTTTATTATATACAACCGTTTGTCTATGACGATCAAAAAAAGCCTCATAAAATTGGATTTTATGAGGCTTTTCTATATTGAGTTGTAGCAAACATACAAATCAAGCATTCTGTTATTTTAAGAATGCGTTCTCTTATTTACTCAAAATTCACCTTGACTTTAATGACTTTTGCGAGATAATCCTTCACTTTGGTCTTCGCCCTTTTAGGTTTGAGCCATTTCCTCTAAAAATGCAATAAGATGCTCCATATCTTTTGGCATTGGCGCTTCCAAGTTGAGTGGCTCCCTTTTGACGGTGCGCATTTGAAGCGCAGCGGCATGAAGGGCCTGTCTTTGAATGAGAACATCCTCAAAAGATCCATAGAGCCTGTCGCCAATAATAGGATGGCCCATATGGGATAGATGTACCCTTATTTGATGCGTCCTACCCGTTTCGAGGCGAATTTTGAGCACTGCAGCATTTTTGAGGCGCTTAATCACTTCAAAGTGCGTGACACACTGTTTGCCGTCCTCCCTGACTATGCGCCGCATACTGCCTTCCTCTTCTCTTTCAATAGGAAGATCCACGGTGCCAGTAGCTTTAGGCTGTCCATGAACAACGGCTATATAGGTCTTTCGAACGGTATCCTCCCGCATATCTTGGGAAATGATATGTTGGGTGTGGGGATTCTTTGCAAGGACTACAAGGCCAGAGGTATCTCTGTCAAGACGATTGATGAGCCTCGGTTTATAATGCTCATCCTTTTCTCTAGCGTAATAGACAACGCCGTTTGTGAGGGTATGATCAGGATGGCCTTTAGTGGGGTGCACCACTAAAAAAGGGGCTTTATTCACCACCAAAAGGTCGCTGTCTTCATAAATAACATCAAGGGGCATATACTGAGCTTCAAAATAAACATCCTCGGGCTCCGCTTCAAAAGTAATGAGATCACCGAGACGCGGCTTTGCATTGACAGAGACAGGATAACCATTCAGCATAATCGCCCGTTCTTGTTTGAGACGTCTAATGTGACGCGTCGAAAGGTGTACGCGTTGTACCAATAAATCAAGTAACGTCATATTGGTATCGTCATTTGTGACCAAATAAGCATGTTGTTCCATAGAGTTCCTCCAAAATAAAAAACCATCTCTTAGGATATTGAATCGCTAGGAGACAGTTTAGTCTATCGTATACAGGCATCACTTAAATCCTATATTTATTATGCAGTTGTTAGTCGTTAAACGCAAGGGCTATATAGGAATGTGTGGATTCTTCCGAGATCATGATGTAGTTCTTGAAATTACGTTGGCAAAACTCAACCAATTGTTTGGTATCCGTCACACGAAGTCCAAAATCCAAAACTTCGACAAGGGCTTCTTTCCAACCGCATTTTTTCAAGGCAGCTGCGGATTCTGGTGTAATGAGGTCCACAGGCACAGAGCCAAAAACAGTCCCAGTGAGTACATCGTGTTCTTTCCAGAAGGCATTATGTCCCGTAATGCTATTAGTGGTCTGGAGTTGATAGGCTCTTTCATCAGAAAACCGCTCCAAGTAATTGCCTTCGAAGGGATCATCCGTTTCGACTGGCTTATAGAGAAAAGGCAAAACGTTTATTTTCTTATAATAGACGCCTGTATTCTTTTGCTTGACCATTTTATAATCATACCGCATCTGTTCACAAAGGGCAGACATACGCTGAAGTGATTCTTGAATTTCATCCGAAGATTGATTTTGAAGCGACAATTCTAGCTGAGCTACTGCTTGTTTGAGCACAGTCATTTGTTCTTTCATTTTCAACCTCCTACGATTTGTTACTCACTAATACGCACCGTTAAAAACTATTTTCTATCTGTTATCATTATATCAAATATTTCGAAAATGATAAGTGTTTTTTCTGGTTTTTTAGAGATTTTTCACAATATATTGTGATTTTTATTCTATAGCACCACAACATATGCTATTGCCTGTGGATAGATTTCAAAAAAAATGAGATAATCCACAGGCTATGGCTTATCTCACTTCTGAATAGGTTATTATTCTAATTCTCAAGACATTAATGGTCTATTTTGGAGAGGCATTTTTGTAGTATTACTAATACCCTAAAACGTGATAGCCGCAGTCTACATGAATGTTTTCGCCTGTCACACCGCTGGCGAGATCAGAGAGGAGGTATACTGCGGTCTTTCCAACTTCTTCTTGAGTGACCAAACGGTGAAGTGGTGCTTTTTCTTCGAAATTCTTGATTAAATCTCCAAAGCCAGAGACCCCTTTAGCCGCTAAAGTCCGGATTGGACCTGCACTGATGGCGTTGATCCGGATATTTTGCGCACCAAAGTCATGGGCTAAATATTTGACACTGGCTTCTAGGGATGCTTTGGCCACACCCATGATATTGTAATTCTTCACGACGCGCTCTCCGCCCAAGTAAGTCATTGCGACGCAACATCCACCCTCTGTCATAAGCTTTTCAGCATACTTACAGACAGCAACAAAGGAATAAGCACTAATGTCATGGGCCAATTGAAATCCGTCTCTTGAAGTATCCGCATAGCGTCCAGCAAGTTCCTCTTTTTTGGAATGCGCAATGGAATGCACAAGACCGTGAAGGACAGGGACTGACTTGCCTAATTTTTCGAAGGCTTGTTCAATTTCTGAATCCACTGTCACATTGCACTCCACCAAGTGCGCACCTTCAAATTTTTCTTCAGCTAGCAATTTTTCTAAATTCTTAAGGCTCGTTTCCCCATAATACGAAAAAACAACGTTGGCGCCGAAAATTTTGAGCTGCTTCGCCACACCCCAAGCTATGCTCCATTTATTCGCAACACCCATTACCAATATGTTCTTATTCTGAAGTAACATGAATTTCCTCCGCAATGAAAATAGTAAAAGTCCGCAATGTTCCGCATCTGGTATTAGAACCAGATACTAAACATTATATCGTTCTGACGGAAAAATTCAAGGCTATTTCAGAAAGATAACTATTTGATCTGAACGATAAGCGATAATGTCCTATTATAACGCAAGGGATTATGTCTTCTGAATAGAAGATTTTAGAGTCGACTTTCGGTGTAAAGCAATCAACATTATACACTTTATGAGATTAAACAAATCATTAAAGTAATGTGATTGGAACTGAATGAGACCCCAAAACAATCACCCGAATACTTCCCCCCCACTACTGTCCCACGCGAAGCGCCGAACAACCCTTGCGATTCACTATGCCATACGAATGCTTTGGGGGTTTACGCGCGATTAGTCATTGCTGTTTATAAGCGCTTCCATTTCATCAAGGAGCTTTTCAAAAATCGCTAAGCCGCTTTGTATTGGCTGTGCAGTGGTCATATCCACGCCTGCGATTTTAAGAAGATCAATGGGATACATGGACCCGCCAGAACTTAGGAAGCGGAGATAGTCGGACACTGCCACTTCGCCTTCTTTTTCAATGCGTTCAGCGATAGCCATTGCAGCAGAAAAGCCTGTAGCGTACTTGTAAACGTAGTAGGCATTGTAGAAATGCGGTATGCGCATCCATTCATAGCGTATGGCATCGTCCATAATGACTTCATCCCCAAAGTAAAGCTGATTGAGGCTATAGTAGTAGGCACTTAAATCTTCCCCAGTCAAAGCTTCACCTGATTCTATACGCTCGTGAGACCACTTTTCAAATTCTGCAAACATGGTTTGACGGTAGACCGTGGATTTGAACTGGTCCATAAAGTAGTTGATCAAAGCCATTCGTGCAGTTTTGCCCGTTGTTTTCTTGAGAAGTGACTTCATGAGCAATGCTTCATTGACAGTGGACGCTACCTCTGCGACGAAAATAGTATAGCCCGCACAAGGATAAGGTTGATTTTTGGCAGACAAGTAACTGTGCATAGAATGCCCTAATTCATGCGCCAATGTAAAGACGTAGTCAATAGTGTCTTGATAATTGAGCAAGATATAAGGCTTAGAGTCATAGGTACCCCATGAATAAGCTCCAGAAGTCTTTCCTGGCGTTTCAAACACATCTACCCAACCAGTGGCTAAGCCGGTTTTCATAATGCCGAGGTAGTCCTCGCCAAGGGCCTCTAGTCCCTCGACAACCATCTCTACACCCTTCTCATATGGAATGACCTGTTTGTCTTCTACGCCGAGTGGCACATGAACATCGTAAATATGCTGCTCATCAAGACCTAACATTTTCTTTCGGAGCTTCATATAGCGGTGCATTAAATGCATTTTACTGTGCATGGCTGCAATCAAATTTTCATAGACGCTTTGGTCTATACGCTCATCATCGAGGCCCCACCTGAGGGCACTCGGATAATTTCTGACTTTTGCATAGAATATATCCTTTTTAACACTGCTGATATAAGTTGATGCTACTGTATTTTTGACGCCTATAAAGCTGCTGTAAAAAGCTTCAAATGCATTTTTTCTCACCGTTTGGTCTTTTGATTTGAGAAGGGTAGTAAAATTTCCCTTTGTAATTTCAACGTCTTTGCCCTCTTCATCCTTGATGACAGGAAATTTAAGGTCTGCATTGTTAAGCATGCCAAAAATAGTTTGAGGTGCAGCTGCTATTTCACCATTCATGGCCAATAACTTTTCTTCTTGCTCTGAAAGCTTATGGGCCTTTTGTCTATAGAGTTTTTCAAAATAGAAGGCATACTGCTCAAAAAAAGCCTCGTCTTTTACAAGGACCATGACCTCCTCCTTACTTGCCAAAAGGAGCTCTGGCTCAATAAAGGAACACGCGCTTCCCACCTCAACACTGAGGGACATGGCGCGGTCAAACTGTGCCTGACTACTGGCAAGGCCATTGTCCTCATCTTTTTTCATGTGGCCATAGGTAAAAAGGTTTTCGACAAGTCGATTTAATTTTTCACTCGCCACAAAAAGATTTTTTAAAACGGCACAGGATTCCAAAACACGCCCTTTATAGCCCTCTATTTCCTTCATGAGTCCTTTTGCTGTTTCTATATCCGCCTCAAATGCTTCCTTTGTGGGGTACATTTCGTCAATATGCCACTTGTACTGCACGTCCAAATCATTTCGGTCTATAATCATGTTCCCTAATCCTCCTATTTTCTCTCTAAGGTTAATTTTTGTGCAACTTCTCTAGCTCAAAATCTCTCTCATGGCGGCGATGACCTGATCAATTCGCTCTTTTGTAATCCAGTAATGGGTCACAAATCGGTACGCTTTATGGTCCGAACCTGCAATTTTAATGTTGTTTGCCAGCAGGTGCTCGGTAAACATTGCGTCCGTCACCGATTCATCGAGGACATCAAAGAAAACCATACTCATTTGAACCCGTTCTTCATAAACGCGCAGCGCATTAAATGTTTTGAGCTGTGCCAATAAATACTGGGCATTTTCGTGATCCTCCAAAAGTCTACCACTCATCTCTTTGAGTGCATACAGACCCGCCGCCGCTAAAAATCCAGCCTGCCGCATGCCTCCACCCATAACTTTTCTGTTTTTACGCGCCTTTTGAATAAAAGCTTTCGAACCCAGCAGCAGCGAACCCACAGGTGCGCAAAGTCCTTTTGACAGACACACATTGACACTGTCAGCGCAGTCAGCAAGTTCTCTCGCTGATACGCCCAAAACAGTCGCCGCATTAAACAATCGCGCACCGTCTAAGTGAACAGGAATAGCCTTTGATTTTGCGAATTCATAAACTTCCTTCATATTCTCAAGAGGCACAACAGTGCCGAGAGAATGGGCATTCTCCATGCAAATAAGGCCCGTTTCAGGATAGTGAATGTCCTGACCCCGGGTACAATACTTAAGATCATCCAGTTTCATACGCCCATCTTTAGAGGGCACAGTGCGTACCTGAACGCTCGATAGGAGTGCCGCTCCCCCTACTTCGTACATCAGTATATGCGAGTGATCAGCGACTATAATTTCATCGCCTCTTTTGGTGTGGGTCATTATAGCCACTTGATTGCCAAACGTCCCAGAAGGCACGAAAAGGGCGGCTTCCTTTCCAAGTAGTTCTGCAGCATAGGCCTCAAGTGCATTGACTGTAGGATCTTCACCAAAGACATCATCGCCAATGAGGGCATTCATCATGGCTTCGCGCATGGCAATCGGCGGTTCAGTGACTGTATCACTTCTTAAATCAATTCTGTTCATAAGGTACATCCTTTCTAACGTTCTATTCTTTTATTATAAACCAAATTACCTCTGAGAAGCTAAAAAAATAGCTCAGTCGCTATAAAACGGATTATACGGAGAACATAGTTCGGTAATAGACGAACGATAAATCGGAAAACGATATCATAAGTTCGCAAATTCAAATTTTTATTTTTTGAAAAATTATGTTAATTCAGTTTTTTAGTTACCTTAACTATGACCTGCGCTATTTCTAGGTGATTTGGTTGACATCTTGCTTTTTTTAATGGTTTAAAGTACTTTCAAGACGTGAATCGACTCGTTTGCTGACCTTTACAGAGTTTGTTTTTGTGCTATAATAAACTCAATGATTAGAGTGTCAAAAGTAAGTTTCTCAATGTTTAAAAAAATCACTTGAAAGCCTACTCTCAAAATGTTCGTAAAAAGGAGCAATCATGAGCAACTTACTTTATACTATTGAAGCCTCAAAGCAAACGAAGGAGGAAATCCTTAAAACGATCAAAAGTCGTCCTGAAATCCAGTACGTTTCCTTGGTATCCGTAGATCTTGGAAATAACCATACAGACGAACGTATCCCTATTGAAGTGATGTTAGAGGACTATGATAATTTTATTTCTTTTGGCATCCAGACCGATGGATCAAGTGTCAACCTGCCGATTATTGCAGAAATCAACAATGCACGTGTTGACCTGATTCCAGACTCAACCGTGCGCTGGCTTGTGGATTATAACCTCGACAACAGAGATCATCTTACAGGTCTTCCAGTAGGCACGTTGCTCATACCCGCCATACTCATTCATCAAGGACAGGCCGTTGACTCAAGAAGTGTTTTAAAACGCGCTGTCACGCATTTTTCCAGTGCGCTTATAGACCTTTTAGCGGTACACCCCCGCGCACTTGCCCACATAGGCCTCAGCAGCGCAAGTGAAATCGAATCCGTGCAAATGACCGCAGCAACAGAGCTTGAGTTCTGGGTCAAAACCCCGGACTACAAAACCGACACCGAAAAGCTTTCAACCTCTCAAACTCTTAAAGAACAATATTGGAAAAGAACCGTTGGCCCCGTTCGAACAGCCCTTGAAAAAAGTCTCCTTCAGCTCAATCGCTACGGCCTAGAAGCTGAAATGGGCCACAAGGAAGTTGGTGGTGTCACCTCTAAACTCAAAGGCACCAATGATTTTTCGCACATTATGGAGCAACTAGAAATCGACTGGAAATATGACGCCCCGCTGCAGACTGCTGACAACGAGCTTTTTGCTCGGGATATTATCGGTGATACATTTGTGAAACTTGGCCTCGAGGTCTCATTCAGAGCAAAGCCTATCGATGGCGTCGCAGGAAGCGGAGAGCATCACCACGTTGGTGTGGCACTCAAACTTAAAAACGGCAAGACCATCAACCTTTTTTCACCCCTTGATATGGCCAGCCATTTCTTAAACCCTTTTGGCTATGGGGCTCTTATGGGCATACTCAAAAACTATGAAATTCTCAATCCTCTGATCACTTCTTCAAACGACTCCTTCAATCGTTTGAAACCCGGATTTGAAGCGCCCGTTTGCATCGTCTCCTCACTGGGTCACACCTATGCGCTTCCAACGCGTAATAGAACTGTTTTACTGGGACTCGTGCGCGATATTAACAATTCACGGTCTACACGTTTTGAACTACGTGCGCCAAATCCCCATTCAAATACCTACCTTGTCCTAGCCGGCGTCTACCAAACCATGCTCGACGGTATAAAAGCCGCACTCGCCAATGATTTCACAGCTGACGAAGCACTTTCTGAGCTCTCTAAACCCTATGGGCAACCCGCAAAGTACCTTGAACAGAATCGTAGCTACAGATCCGAAGACGACGTCTTTGAACACTTCTCAGAAGAAGTAAGAGACCGCCTCTTTGGCGCACCTCCAAAAACCGTGTGGGAGAATGTCCAAGCTCTACAAGGGGACAACTTAAGGCGTTCCGTCTTATTCGATGGCGGCGTCTTTACTGAGGCCATCTTAGCATCCTACCATCAAACGGTGACCGGACACTGGGTCACCGAGCTTAGAAACCGCATCCTCCTCGACAACATGGAACTTGTCAGATCATTCAGTCGCCTGCACAGTTCAGAAAGCGATGGATTTGTGGATTTAGACGTGGTCAATTGGGAACGTATTCACACCATTCGCCTGAAGCTCATGAAGGACACTTTGGTGAACAAATCCTTGTTTACGCACTTGAGAGAAGCTATAGAGTACAAACACTATGACCGTGCAAGTAATCTTCAAGTTGAAATGCGAGACACAATGGATGAACTAAAGAAACTATATTGCGATTATAAACAAAATTTATTTGATATAAAGTAAATGCGCTCTCATCAAAAGGCGATTCACCCCGCTGTATCGCTTCGCTAGCCGAATGTCCCGGTGGGACGCCGAATCGCTACGCTAGCTGAATGCGCCAACTGAGCGCTGAAATAATACAAAGGAAGACATTATCAGAAGTTTCTCTTGATACTGCCTTCCTTTTGTTTTGCCTACTTTGGCGCCTTGTCTTCAAGGGTGATTATGAGTTTGAACAGATTGGATTTTTTGGAGTTGATGACTTTGAAATGGCCTTTGTGCTGTAGGGCCTTTTGCATACGAATGAGTCCTATGCCACTTTCGTTGAAACGTTTTTGATCATCAAGAGCGATGAGCCTGTCATAGAGCCACATATTACGCCTATAAGGATTGCGTTCACGGCTGACGCCAGCGGGTTTTTCTTGATCGTAATTTGCCCCGGGATTAGAAATTTCCATGCGCTTAGAGGCTATAAATACGGTGATTTGTCGACTGGTATCAAAATAGTCTCGGTGCACTAAAGCATTGGCAATAGCTTCTTCATAGACGCCTCTCGGATAAGGGGTGAACTTGATGCAAAGATCTATGATTTCAACGGCTTTTCCCAGCATTTCAAGAATGGTTCCTCTGATGGTATAGCTTTCTTTTTTGGCGCCAAGTAAATTCACGATATGAATACCCGTATGGGGCAGATAGAGCTGGGGTTCCATTCCAAACAGCAAAAGTCCACCCACAGTAGGCGCATAGCTGTTGTCAAAACGGTCATAGCTGAGCAGGCCAAGCCTGATCAGATTCTCGTGATAATCCCCTTGTATGTCTTGTTTGTTAAGATAGCTTTCAAGCTGACCTCGGTTCAAAACAGATTCATCCAGTTGATTGAGTGGAATTAATTCATTAAAAACCAGACCCTCATGCTGAAGCATATTGGCTATTTCTTCGCGCCTTGCAAAATCAGTCGTGGACCCTCTTCGGACGTAAAAAGCGCCCGTTTGCCTTAATTGATGGGGTTTTTTGAAGCTGTAAAAAATCGTCAACACAGCCAGTTGAACATTTTGAACCACTACATGGTCTAAGTGCACATTGACAGGTGGGTCTAACCGCTGGGCAATTACCTGCTGAATCTGTTCTTCTATATAGTCTTCTGGTTTTATCCCGACGAGTTTCTTTGTTTTATCCTCGACACCGAAGATGATATAACCTCTCCCCGAAGCTGAGTTTGCAATGGCACACACGTCCTTAGCCAATTCTTTTTTTTGACTATCCGTGGTCAAATCTAGACACATTTTAAAATCCAACCGAGAACTTTCACTTTGCTTAATCAGTCCTAGAAGCTTGTATGCGTCCATCGGCTCTCCTTAGAAGAAAGTATCGTTAATAAATGCGATCACATGGAGGGTCTTTTCGTCCAGAAGAACGTCGCTCACATCGCCAAGTGCTGGCACATACCCCGGAGCAGCAATACCCATACCCGCTGCTTGAATCATTTCAATATCATTTTCATGGTCTCCACAAGCGACGATTTCTGAAGCACTCATTCCTAAATACTGCGCCACTTGATGAAGGGCAAAACCTTTGTTGACCCCCTTTGGCATGATGTCAAGCAACGTTTCAGCCGACATGAAAAAATCAATTTCAGGAATCATAGCCAAATCTTGTTTTAGACCCTCTGAGTTTGTCCCCTTATCGATAATGACGCCAAACTTATAAGGTCTCGCACCCTCACGAATAAACTGGCCCAATGGCGAGTGGGCGATTAAATTGATTTTGAGCTCATCCAAAAATCCTTGCATGGCTTGAAACATTTTCGAATTACTGCCATGCCTTGCATAAACCGTATCTCCCGTATAAAAATGATGGGACAAATTGTGCTTTTCAAGAATCTCTATTATTGCAATACTTGTATCATTGTCAAAATGAGACTCTGAAATAATATGGTTATTCGCCTCATCGACAATGTATCCACCATTGCACGAAACCACTATAGCATCGCCATCATACTCTGTCGTGATCCGCTTAATGGCCTTATACATGCGCCCTGATGCAAAGACTATTTTGATCTTTTTTTCAGTGAGCTCTATCAAAGCCCTTTGATTTTCTTCACTGATGTCGTGATTCTTTGTCAAGAGTGTACCATCCAAATCGGTCATGACCACTTTATAACCCATATTAGTCCTCTATTTTATTCAATATTTTAAAATCAACTTCTCTATTCAGTACATGAACACGCTCGACCCGCACCACGACTTTGTCGCCAATACTATAGGTTTTGCGCGTGTGTTGACCCACATAACTCATGGACAATTCATCATAAATATAATAATCATCTTCAAGCTCTCCGATACGCGTCAGCCCTTCACAGGTGTTTTCAAGCTCCACAAAAAGTCCAAAAGAGGTGACGGAAGAAATAATGCCCTCGAAGGAATCTCCAACGAATCCAGACATATACTCTGCTTTTTTCATGTCATCAGTTTCTCGCTCAGCTTGTTCTGCAACCCGTTCTCTCTCTGACGACTGCTTTGCGGCCGCTTCAACGATAGGAATGAGCTGTTGGAGCCTCGATTCAGTGAGTTTGTGCTGCAGGCAATCTCGAATAATCCGGTGAATTTGAAGGTCGGGATACCGCCTTATCGGCGAAGTGAAATGACTGTAGTATTCCGCAGCAAGACCAAAATGTCCATCTTTCACAGAGGAATAGCGCGCTTGTTTGAGGGATCTCAGCATCAACCGATTGACGACGCCCTCTTCTTTTTTGCCTTTGACCTCACTCAGTAACTGCTGTATCGCTTTAGGATGAACTTCTTCCGTAATACCTTTGATCGTATAGCCAAGATTATTTAAAAACTTATTGAAAGTTGCGATTTTTTCCAAATCGGGATCTTCATGCACACGGTATACAAAGGGGATTTCAAGCCAAAACATATGTTCCGCCACCGTCTCATTGGCTGCCAACATAAATTCTTCAATGATGCGATTGGCGATACGTCTTTCACGCTTGGCGATTTCAATAGGCTTGCCTGTTTCATCAAGAATGATTTTAGGCTCAGGGAAATCAAAATCGATAGCACCCCGCCTTTCTCTTTTATTGCGCAGTATTTTACAGAGGATTTCCATCTGCATAAAATCCTCACGCAGATACTCTAAATGTTCCAAATCCGTTCTTTCGATAGCCTCTAGCATATCTGAGACATCCTCATAAATAAGCCTTTCAGTGGAATGAATGACAGATTCAAAAATATCGTGTGAGACGACAGCCCCCTGCTGATCAATTTCCATGGTGCAACTCATAGTCAGTCTATCCACATGAGGATTCAGAGAACAAATGCCATTGGAAAGCTCTCTTGGAAGCATAGGTATAACCCTATCTATCAAATAGACACTGGTTCCACGGTCAAAAGCTTCTTTGTCCAGTGCAGACCGCTCTTTGACATAATAGGAGACATCGGCAATATGAACGCCCAATTGAAAGTTGCCATTTGGCAACCCTTCAATGGAAACCGCATCATCCAAATCCTTGGCATCGGCCCCGTCGATGGTGAATAGCCGCTGTGCTCTTAAATCACGGCGCGCTCCTATCTCTTCAGGCGATGGAAACTGCTCCACACCCTCAGCCTCGCGGTGGACTTTTTTAGGGAAAGTCTCCGGCAGCTGATACTTACGAATGACACTGAGAATATCAACGCCCTTTTCATTAGGGAAGCCTAAAACTTCACTTATATATCCCACAGGGTTGCGTCTTTCTTCAGGCCATTCCGTCAAAGTGACAACGACCTTCTGACCTGTTTTGGCGCCGTTAATGCCTTCACGCTTGATATAAATGTCTTTGTTGATGTGTTTATCATCTGGCACGACAAAACCAAAAGATTCATTGGCTTCAAAAGTCCCGACGATTTTTTCGTTAGCCCTTTTGATGATTTTAATAACTTCCCCTTCATTTTTGCGACCCGCCCCAGAGCGATTGACGATTTTGACGAAGACGCGATCACCGTTCATAGCGCCTGCCAGTGCACCAGCAGGGATAAAAACATCATCCATCACGTTATTTTCCGCAATGAGAAATCCAAAGCCCTTTTGAGTCGTCTGGATTTTTCCCACATAGATATCCATTTTAAGAGGGACAGCTACTTTGTTTTTCTTGGTTTTAATAATATCGCCGTTGTCTTCAAGTTCGGAGAGCATGTTATAGAATTCGCCTGATTCATGAGGTTCGAGTTCAAAATAATGAAATAAATCCATATCCATCATAGGTCGTTCTGCTTCTTCTTTTAAAAATTTAAGTAGATCTGCCTTTGTAACCATAAATCCTCCTTATGATGCGCGCGTGTTGATTCACAGTGTTTACCCTTCTATCGTAACCTTTTGAACTCAAAATGTATAGCTTTCAATGTAAAATAAACCATCTTTCGGTGCATTAAAAAGCCCTCGTCGATAAATCGACGAGGGCCACTTGAAATTCAATTATTGACTGTCTTTCACACCCAAATCTATGATTAGAGTGTCAAAAGTAAGTTTCTCAAATATTCATACCGCATATAGTGCCAGTTGAACATTCTGGAACTCTATGCGGCATGAATATGATCAACTAAGGACTTTTGACACCTAATCATCTATGATTAGGGTGTCAAAAGTAAGTTTCTCAAATATTCATACCGCATATAGTGCCAGTTGAACATTCCGGAACTCTATGCGGCATGAATATGATCAACTAAGGACTTTTGACACCTAATCATCTATGATTAGGTGTCAAAAGTAAGTTTCTCAAATATTCATACCGCATATAGTGCCAGTTGAACATTCCGGAACTCTATGCGGCATGAATATGATCAACTAAGGACTTTTGACACCTAATCATCTATGATTAGAGTGTCAAAAGTAAGTTTCTCAAATATTCATACCGCATATAGTGCCAGTTGAACATTCCGGAACTCTATGCGGCATGAATATGATCAACTAAGGACTTTTGATACCTAATCATCTATTAGATAAACAGATTTCCGAATACGACAGCGACGATGGTCATAAGCTTAATCAAAATGTTGATAGACGGACCAGAAGTGTCTTTGAACGGATCGCCGACTGTATCGCCAACCACTGCCGCTTTATGCGCTTCTGAACCTTTGCCATCATAGTGACCTTCTTCGATATACTTCTTCGCATTGTCCCAAGCGCCGCCAGCGTTGGCCATAAAGATCGCCAAGAGAACACCCGTAACAACAGCTCCTGCAAGCATTCCACCAAGAGCTTCAGTGCCGAGGAGGTAGCCAACAGCAATTGGCGAAGAGACAGCCAAAAGGCCTGGAAGAACCATTTCTTTAAGGGCTGCTGATGTACTGATATCGACACAACGCTCATAGTCAGGCTTTTGAGTGCCTGCCATAATCCCTGGAAATTCTCTAAACTGTCTACGCACTTCTTCAATCATTTGGAACGCTGCACGGCCAACAGACTCCATGGTCATTGCAGAGAACACAAACGGGAGCATTCCTCCGATAAAGAGACCTACGACAACCATAGGGTTCATAATATCAATTTGCTTGAGCTGTACTTTCTCCGCATAAGCTGCAAAAAGAGCAAGTGCTGTAAGCGCTGCAGATCCAATAGCAAAACCTTTACCAATGGCGGCAGTTGTATTTCCAACAGAATCTAACTTGTCTGTAATTGCTCTCACTTCTTTAGGCAATTTGCTCATTTCAGCAATACCACCTGCATTATCTGCAATAGGACCATAAGCATCAACGGCAACTGTAATACCTGTTGTAGAAAGCATACCTACTGCAGCAAGCGCAATACCGTAAATGCCCATAAAGTGGTAAGCCACTAAAGTCGCTGCAGAAATCATGAGTATAGGATAAGCTGTGGACATCATACCAACTGCTAAACCACTGATGATAGTCGTCGCAGGACCAGTAACAGACTGCTGCGCAATTTTCTTGACGTGTTTAAAATCGCTTGAAGTATAGATTTCAGTGATGGCGCCGATTGAAATTCCAGCCACAAGGCCAGCAATAATCGCATAAGCTGCATTTAAATTCCCAAACAGTTGTTGGCTGAGTAAGAACGAACCAATAGCCACAAGTGCGCTAGAGACGTATGTGCTCATTTTTAATGCTTTGTGCGGATCGGATTTTTCGTCCCCTCTGACAAAGAACGTCGCAATGATAGAAGCTATAATGCCAAGCGATGAAAGTGCAAATGGAAATATAACACCAGGTCCTGCAAAAAGCGTGGAGCCTAAAGTGATGGCAGCGATAAGTGAGCCTACATAAGATTCAAATAAATCCGCACCCATACCTGCAACGTCACCGACATTGTCGCCGACATTATCCGCGATAACTGCAGGATTTCGTGGATCATCCTCCGGTATACCCGCTTCAATTTTACCCACTAAATCAGCACCCACGTCGGCAGCTTTAGTATAAATACCGCCGCCCACACGACCGAAAAGCGCTATTGAAGACGCACCAAGTCCAAAACCAGTGATGTACTGGACAGGCATAATGTTAAAACAAATACCAAGGCCTAAAATTCCAAGGCCAACAACGGCCATTCCCATTACAGCACCGCCCGAAAAAGCCACTGAAAGCGCTTGATTCATCCCTTTCGTCCGCGCTGCATTGGCTGTTCGAACATTGGCTTTAGTCGCAACGCTCATGCCGAAAAAACCTGCAAGTGCGGACAAAAAAGCACCGAAAACGAAAGCTCCTGCAGTCGGTAAATCAACGCCCACTGTCAGAATAGCTGCCATTACGATGACAAATACCATCATTGTTTTGTACTGCCTTTTTAAAAACGCCATAGATCCTGCACGGATGTACCCGGCAATTTCTTTCATTTTATCTGTGCCTTCTTCAACCTTGTTGATCTTTGCTGCTAAATAGAACGCAAAAATAAGTGCGATTACACCTATAATAGGTGCTAAAACTACATAACTGAATTGCATTCGAATTCCCCCCTCAAGAAATTACTGAA
Source organism: Peptostreptococcales bacterium (assembly GCA_038240675.1). Lineage (GTDB taxonomy): Bacteria > Bacillota > Clostridia > Peptostreptococcales > Acidaminobacteraceae > JBBRGL01. The sequence goes on along the minus strand of JBBRGL010000001.1, from coordinate 4,270 downwards.
ACACGACTAATGCTAATGCTGAAAGAATAAAAACGACTGCGCCAGCTTTTGTCACTTTATCAAATAAAGCTTCATAGCCTCTTGCTACGTGCTTGCCAAAAAGCTGTTCCGCACCGCCGCCGATCGCACCTGACATACCTGAACTTTTTCCTGATTGAAGCAAAATACTCGCAATCAAAACAAAACAAGAGATAATCAAAATGATGGTCAAAACTAAATTCATCTGTGTTCCTCCTTTCGGTGAATTAACAAGGCAATTTTAACACGGCGTTTTTTTAAAATCAACGCATTTCGTCTTTTAGACGCTGTGAAAACCTTTGCCTGTTTGGGAAAATGTTTTCCTGAGGGGGTTTTGGGACTTGGAATGCAAAAAGCGTTGCTCATTATTTGAGATGTTTTCAAAAACAGATGGGGTTCTGTCTTTCCGAACCCCATCTCATTATATCCCAATATAGTTATTTCGACTAGACTTATCTGACATGCTTATTTTATATCTGAACCATAAGCGATAATGTTCTATTGTAACGCAAGGGATTCTGTCTTCTGAACAGAAGATTGATTAGGGTGTCAAAAGTCCGTAGTTGATCTTGTTCATACTGCATATAGTTCCGGAATGTTCAACTGGAACTATATGCAGTTTGAATAATCGAGAAACTTACTTTTGACACTCAAATCATGAGCATAAAGTGACCTAAACTGGTCTCGACCCCAAACCAATCACTCCCATACAACCGTCCCACTACTGTCCCACGCGAAGCGCCGAACAACCCTTTCGATTCACTCTGCTATTTTAAAGATGCAGTGTTTCAGGAAATTTTCCATTTCACATCACAGCGAATGACAGTCTTTACGACATAGGCTATAATAGGAGTATCCCACAAGTGAGGTGACCAGTTTGAACCTGTATCTCGAAATAGCAAACCTATTGATCTCTATTCTCTATATGATTTGCGGTGCCCTTTATCTGTTTTTAAGCATTCGCTATAAAACTTATATGACTGATAGGCTCTTTAAGCTCAACTCCCTCTTAGCATTTTTCCTGATTCCCATTGTGACGTTAATTCTTAGGCCAAATCTCAACTTTATGTATACATTGGCATTACTACATCTCTGTTTAATATTGTCCTTATTTCTGGGTTCTATGCGAAAAAACAACTGTGGTCGCATCATTGATTGGATTTTTGGACTGACCGCATCAATTCTCTTGTTATTGATTCTTATAGAAAGTCCCTTTATATCACGTTATACCTTGCCCATACACTTTATTGGTATTCTAAGTGTTGCCCTTTCTTTTCTGACCCTGGTCATTGCCAGTCAACGTAAAGATTCACCTCTTCCAAAAGGCTTTTTGGGCTTTTTATTTTCAGCAGCTCTCTTGTCTGCTTTCAGACTACCTGCCAGCTTGCAGCTCATCGTTGAAGTCCTCTACGCCTGTGCACTTTTAGACTTGATCCACCTCCAGTCAAATGCTATCGAAGACACTTTCAAATTAGCCCTTTCAAAAACCAACAAAATCGAGAAAGATTTTAAAGACGCTGTTCGCAAAGAAGTGAACAAACATATGTTTTACCATGAACTGTCTAAGGAGAAAATTAAAATTATTTCTCAAACAGACGATTTGACGAAGAGTCTCAATAAAAAAGCGTTTTTAAACCTTTCAGAAGAAATGATTCGCGATAAAACGCCCTTCGCACTCCTTATGTTTGATATTGATAAATTCAAGACCATCAATGATACCTTAGGCCACGTAGCGGGTGATATGTGCCTGAAACAACTTTCTGTCATCGCAAAACAGTGCATACGGGACCAAGATGTATTGGCGCGGTACGGCGGCGATGAATTTATTATCCTTTTACCGAATTCAGATTTGCAAAATGCCATGAGGATTTCCGAGCGGTTTAGAGCAAGTGTCGCCAAGACTGAAGATCCTCATTTTACAGTATCCATTGGCGTGGCATGCTACCCACTAGATGCCAAAGACGTTAAATCCCTCATCCAATGTGCAGATGACGGCCTGTACACCTCAAAGCACAAAGGTCGCAACACCGTCTCCTATAAAAACGCTGAATAATAAAGAGCTTCACCAAACCCTCCTAAAGGTTTGGTGAAGCTCTTTTGGTTAGTCCTAGTCCGCTGGATAATAGAGGTTCAAATCAGTGGCGTTCCTAAGAATTTCAAGATAAGAAGCCGCATCGCTCTTTGCTTTTTCCAAACTGTGAAGCAGATAATTGCCGCATTCTTTCTCCGAGACCCCTGGAATTTCGCCTTCAAAATCAACGATGAACTGAAATGCATTGATGAGCAGTGGTAGGATTTCTTTTGATTCTAAATACCCATGGACCACTAAGTACATACCCGTCAAGCAACCCATAGGGCCAAAATAGACAATTCGGTTTCCAAATTCAGTATCGTTTCTAAGATAAGTCGCCACTAAATGCTCAACAGTGTGGATAGATTCGTTTTCTAATTTTTCACTATTGGGTTTTTTCATCCGAAGATCAAAGGTCGTCACGTTCTCCTGACCGAGCAAGTCTCTTCGCGAAACGTAGACACCTTTGAGTAACCGTAAATGATCCACCGTAAAACTGGCAATTTTTTTCATTTTAAATCCTCTACAAATGCATTTGGTGTGTATATAAACGTCTCTAAAGATCTTCTGTCTCCAGGTTCCTCCTGCTGAACCAACTGCTCATCCAAATCCTTAATTTCTCCATAGTAGCCCATTGCAACAAGGGCTATCACAGTCCAGTCGTGAGGCAACAGAAGGGCCTCAATCAACTGCTCCTTCCGAAATCCAGCCATCGCGTGGGTCATCAACCCTCTTTTTTTCGCTTCAAGTGCAAGGAATCCCCAAGCCGTACCACTGTCAAAAGCATGATATGGATTTTCTTTGCCACTTTGACTGAATACTTTCTGAGCACAAATCAGGATCATAACAGGTGCTTTTTTTGCCCAAAGGGCATTCTTCGGGAGCAACGCTTCGTGAAAGGCCTTGAGACCTTCTTTACCCACGCCGACGACGAATCGCCAGGGTTGTTCATTAAAACACGAGGGCGCCCATCTAGCAGCCTCTAGAACCGACTTGAGGTCTAGTGGGTCAATGGGCTTTTCACTAAATGCTCTTGGTGACCATCTTTCTTGAATAACAGGCATAATTTCAAATTCAAAGTGTCTCATTGCTGAACCTCCTGGCAACCTTTTTCACAACTAAGCGCTTCCAACTTTTGAATAACATCTCTTCTGAATCCCATATCTTCATGTTGATATTTGAGGGTTTGCACATTGCAATAAATGGACAAATCCAAACCGATATACTGGAGTATAGGCACACTGCGCACGCGATTTTGAATTAAATACTGACACGCCTCCGCCTTGATACGCCTTAATATACCTTGCTCATAGACGTTGTTGAGTCGACTGGCATATGCGTCAGCCGCTTTGAAAAGCTGCAAAGCCTCTTTATAGTATCCATCCCGCAGTTCGAGAAGTCCTAAAAAACCGCTGGCAGTAGACCTTCCCCACCTAAAATCATATGTTTTATACAGAATTGTGGCCTCTTCAAAAAACTTTTGTGCACTTTCATAATCCTGCATGTCAAAAGCAGCATGGCCCGCATGGGTATAAAATATCGTCAGACGACCTACAAGATTTTTGGATTTACACAGTTCAATGGCATTTTCAAAATGGTTTATTGCTTGCTTGTAATTGCCCTGCAACCGCTGACTCTCCCCTAAATAATAATAACATGCCGCTATGCTCAGGGTAAATTCGCCATTTTTATCGATGCTCTCAAAATAAGTATGCGCTGTTCGAATAAGCGCCTCGCCCTCATCAAAATGCCCGATTAAAATAGCGTAAAGCCCTTTGAGACGCTTATAGACATGATGTTCCAATGGAAATTTATCGGAGATTTCAAGAGCTTGGTCGACAAACGCCTTCATGGAAATCAGATCGTGAGCGTTGATTGTATAAAAAATCTTTTGCATATACCCTTTTAAGAGATAACCATCGTGATTTTCTTGCACTGCTATAGCCATCAAGTTTTCAATGGCTTTTAGGCCCTTTTCAAACTCGCCTGTCTTGATGTAATACCGACCCATTATATGAGAAAACTCCATTTTGAGTTGATTGAAGAAGGATTTTTGGTTCTTAGAGACCACACTATTGTCAAAAAGCGTTTCAATGGATTTTAGTTCCTTTAAAATGTCTTCTTCGGTCAAGGGAAAAGTCAGCAGAGTTGTCGTTTCCCTATAATAGACGATAGGAAAGG